>JAYEMC010000382.1:0-10103 GCA_034717935.1 Pseudomonadota bacterium
GAGACAACGGTTGGGTTTATAAATCCCTGTTGAGCCGGACGGCAACGGTTATCACAACGGTAGAGAACTGTAATGTTCGTTCCGATCCCGGCACAAAAAACCGGATTCTCTTTATTGTCGATCGAGAAGTTCCTCTAAAGGTTCTTAAACGTCAGGGACGTTGGCTACGGATTGTCCATGAGGATGGTGATAAAGGCTGGATTCATGCCTCTTTGGTCTGGTAAAGAGTATTCTTTCGGTAGGTGTGCATGAATGATTATGATATCAGTATGCCAAATTAAATCATGAAGCGAGTCAAACTATTCAGGCTGTACACTACTGCTGGCAATCTTAACCTTTCAGGCGAACATCAAACGAGAGCTTCATCGTAAATACGCGTATATCGTAGTAGCCTCTTATTACGAATATTAAGTGAACCCCTTAACCAGAGTCCTTCAAGCTGGCATCTTATGGCTTCTTTTCCTGCTGAAACTTGAGATCTCAATCTGTGACCTCAAGTTTCTAAACTCTTGGGCGGATTGCTGCTTACACCGCTTGCGCATGGGCGGTCTGCTCCACTGCGAATTTAAGTTTTTCCATAGCACTTTAATATTGACATTTACGTTTGGCCGATTATAATTAGAGATAAAGCCACACCTGCTGTGAGGTAGGGTCGGAAAGCCACGAGTCTTGCGAAAGTATTTTTTCGTTAAAACAAGACAGCCGGGTTGCCTAAAGTAACATAAGTGTGATGTTACAAGCAGGGCGATTCGGCTTTTTTTGTTTTTATTCGATGATTTAGAACTGTGCCCTGGTTATTTGCGAGTTTTAAGCACTCTTTTTACTTTTGAATTTTCTCCCTTTTGTTTTGCGGGAATTTAGACCCAGGGTGGCTGGGCATCTTTTAATTTAATCGAAGGAGGTAGCCATGAAAAAGATGCTATTATTAACAGTGTTGATGGGGATGTTTTTTGTTCCGGCCCTGGCTCTTGCCGGAGAAGTGGTGGGAACCGTTCAAGGGTTGCAATGTGTGACAACGGGTAAAACCTGTCCAATAGGTAAGGAGGATCCGGTTGTTGCCGCCGAAAGAGTTTTTGTTGTCCTTGCTGCTGATGGTGACTATTACTTCGTTCCAAATTTGGATCGTGCGATTATGGCACGCAATATTACTGAACAGGTCAAGGTTGCCGGTGTGATTAACAAAAAATATAGATCTATTACTGCCAAAATCTTCCAGGTTATGCAAGATGATGGCAAATGGAAAACTACCTGGTCGGAAGAGATTGAGAATGAAATGCTTAAAACTCTTTATGGTGACGGCAGTTAGATAAACAACAGATACATGTTATTTTCAGCTAGTTGAAAAACCCCTGCGACAAGGTCAGGGGTTTTTTTATACCTATATTTTTTTCATTATTGATGGAGTTGTTTATGGCCCTTGATCTAGAGGCTAGAGGAAGGAAGATAGGTCCGTTTGGCAGAGAATATTCGTGGCGGGATGTCATCCTCTATGCACTTGCTGTGGGGGCCGGTTCCTCCGAAATGGAATACTGTTACGAGAAGAAGTTGAAAGTGCTGCCGACTTTTTCCCTGGCCACCACATTTGATTTTTTCTGGCACCTGGCTCGGGAGGCTAATATTGATCTTGCCGGCATTTTGCACGGCGAACAGGAGTTAATTTTTCATAATCCGATACCACTTGAAGGGGAGATGGTCACTGAGGGGAGGGTTGTCAATTACTACGATAAAGGCATAAAGAAAGGGGCTTTGGTGGTGGGTGAATGTGAAACTTGCACGGCTTCCGGTCTCCCTCTTTTTACCAGTATCTATTCTCTTTTCGCTCGTCTTGATGGCGGTTTCGGCGGTACTTTGTCGGCTCCGGGAACACGGGTTGTTTATCCTGATGTTGTGCCCGCCTTTGTTGTCAATGCACTGCCTTCTGTGGACCAACACCTACTTTATCGTCTTACTGGTGACTATTTCGAGGTTCATGTAGATTCTGAATTTGCGCAGAACTCGGGTTTTGAAAAACCGATTATGCATGGAGCCTGTACGATGGGTTATGGGTGTCGGGCGCTGGTCGCTTGCCTGATGCCCGGAGAGCCTGAAAGAATGAAGCGGCTGGCGTGCCGCTTTTCCCGTTTTCTCTATCCCGGAGTACCGATCCAGACACTTGTCTGGCCGCTGGCGCCAGGAAAAGCCTTGTGGCGGGTAGTGAATGCCGAAACCGGGGTAACGTTGATTGATAATGGTGTTTGTGAGTATTGTAGTCATCTTTAGTGGACAGGCTCCCAGGTTTGAGTCAAAGCTTTTGTACAAAAATTTACGCCAACATTCCACCATCACAGACAATATTGGTGCCGGTGGTAAATGAGGCCGCATCAGAGACCAGGTAGAGTACCGCCCCGGCAATCTCTTCCGGTTGTGCGTAACGACCCAAGGGAATCTGGGATAATGCACTTTTAAGAATTTTTTCCGAAGAGATAAGCGCTGTGGCAAACTTGGTGTCGGTCAGCCCCGGCATCAGGGAATTAACCCGGATTCCTTTGGGAGCCAGTTCTCGGGCCAGGGTCTGGGTCATGTTGACCAGGGCCGCCTTGGTGGCCGAATAAATTCCCTGGTATATTCCGGGTTTTAGCGCATTCACTGACGACACATTAACAATAGCCCCTTTGTCTTTCATCAGGGGGACGGCATGTTTGATCATGAAAAATGGTCCTTTGATGTTGACATCCAGGGTCTTGTCCCAAAGTTCTTCATCGGCTGTAATCATCTCGCCAAAATGGGGGTTGGTGGCCGCGTTGTTTACCAGAATATCCAGAGAGCCATACTTTTCCACTATTTTTTCATATAAGGCTTTGATCTGTTCCGGGTTTCCGGTGTGGCAGGCCATGGCCTCAGCTTTCAGGCCCATTTCCCTGATTCCGGCTGCCGCAACTTCCAGGCTGTCGAGTTTTCGGCTCACGAGGATACATTGGGCCCCGTATTGGGCAAGTTTTTTAGCCACGGCCAAACCGATTCCCCGGCTCGCTCCCGTGATAACCGCAGTTCTTCCTTCCAAGTTAAAATCTTTCATGTTTTTCTCCTGTTTATAATTCAGATGATTTAATAACTCTGATAGCCGTTTTTTCAAGGGTCTTTACCGCGAAAATCAGCGTGGCAAAGCGTTTGTTGTTTGTGATTTTATGAAAATAGCGGTAATAGATCTGTTGGGCGATGACTGCCAGCCGGAACAGGCCGAAGCAGTAATAAAAGTCAAATTGAGCAGTGCTGCGACCGGTTCGTGCTTCATAATGATTAAGGATTTTCTGCCGGTTCAGGGCACCCGGCATATTAGTGGGCATGGTTCGCATCATCTGCATCTCATCGGGGTCATTTTTCTCGACCCAATAGGCCAGCGAGTTGCCGAGATCCATCAACGGGTCACCGTAGGTTGTCATTTCCCAATCAAGAACCCCAATAATCTTTTCCGGTTGATTCGGGTCGAGTACCACATTGTCAAACTTGTAATCATTATGGACGATGGTGGGATGGTCCGTATCCGGTGGCATTTTGTCCTTAAGCCAGGCCATAATGGTTTCACAATCCGGGGCGTCATCGGTTTTCGCCTTGCGGTAGCGTTGACTCCAACCCTCCACCTGACGTTGAACGTAACCTGCCGGTTTGCCGATGAAATCAAGGCCCGCACTTTTTACGTCAATACTGTGGATGTCCGCTTGCAGATCGGTGAGGGTGCGACAGAGATTTGCCGCCTCATCTTTTGTGAAAGAGAGATCGGGGGGTAGATCTTTGCGCAGGATGATGCCGGATAATTTATCCATAACAAAGAAAGGGGTTCCGATGATTGATCTGTCTTCCGTGAATGCCAGTGGTTCAGGACAATAGGGAAAAACAGGGTAGAGCGCTTTAAGAATTTTGTATTCTCGTCCCATATCATGGCCGGCTTTGACCTTGGCCCCGATTGGGGGACGTCGCAAGACCATTTGCCGGCCCCCCATATCAATTAAATAGGTTAGGTTGGAATAGCCGCTGGGAAACTGGGTGATGTTGATTTCGCCGCCAAGACCTTCGATGTTTTCCTGTAAGAATGTTTTTATCGCAACCGGGTCGATCTCCTCGCCGGCTCTGATTGTTTCGGCTTTGTCTATTGATTGCATGACGTGTTTTTCCTCTATCAGTTTGCCTGAACCAGGCAGAAGGCTTCGATCAGTCCGATCAGATGATCTGCAAACTGATCCGCCGATACTTTAAGTTTTCGATATTTCCACCGTTTTAAATACCACTCCTGCTGCATACCCTTGATCATACTGCTGGTTAGCTCATGGTTTCCGGGTTTGAAAATCCCCTGTTCCTCTCCGGTTGTAAGAATGTCTGTCAGGATTTTGCGGGTATATTCTTCCATGGACTTTACCGCCTCAAACTCGTTTGGTTTAATATTTCTGGCTTCCATGAATGTGAAGTAAAACCAGGGCCGGAATAGTTCAGAGAGAAATATATGGGCTTTGATTACGGCCTTAAGTTTTTTCCGGGGATTTTCATGGGTTCCGGCAATCAGTTCGAGATTCTTTTTTATGATGAACCAGCCCTGGGTCTGGATAATGTTCAGAAGTTTTTCCTTGCCCGTGAAATAGGCGTACAAAGAGCCCAAACTCATGCCGGTTTCTTGACTTAAATCCCGCATACTCATAGCCTGGAATCCCTTTTTATAGGTGATGCTGAATACGGCGCTAAAGATTTTTTCCAGATTAATTACCGCAGTTTTCTCCTTCTTGATCTGGATGCTGTCCTGGTTTTTGTGAAATATCTCCCGGGCAATATTCTGGTTTGAGGATGCGTATAATTTTTTGAATTCATTATAATTCATACAAACCTTTTCAAGACACCCTTTTATCTTTTCGCATGGTTTTTTAATATCCGTTTAGCCAGCGAGCTTTTGTGAACCTCGTCGGCTCCGTCGTAAATTCTGGCCGCCCGTTCATGGCGGTGGAAAAAAGCCAGAATCGTATCGTCGGTCATGCCTAAACCCCCATGAACCTGAAGTGCCCGGTCAACGATCCGATTCATGCTATTGGCGACGACAAACTTTATCATAGAGACCGAATCACGCGCTTTAGAGGCCCCATTTTTATCAATCTGCCAGGCCGAATTTAGAGTCATCAGTCTGGCAGCCTGTAACTCCGCCGCCGATTCGGCAATCCAATTTTGAATGGTTTGGCGCTGACCTAAGGTTTTGCCGTCAGGAGAGATCACCCGTTCATTGGCGCGCTGACACATTAGATCAAATGCGCGTTGGCAGATTCCCAGCCAGCGCATGCAATGGTGAATCCGGCCCGGCCCTAAACGGTCCTGAGCCATGACGAATCCTTGACCTTCAGCCCCCAGCAGATTCTGTTGGGGTACCCGGCAAAATTCAAACAAAATCTCACCGTGGCTGAAATAGTCACTGCCTTCGTGACCCATTACCGGGATATTGCGAACCAGGTTGAAGCCGGGTGTATTTGTCGGAACAATGATCATGCTGGCCTGGCGATAAGTCGAGGCCTCCGGGTTGGTAACCGCCATGGTGATGGCAAACTCAGCTCCGTCGGCGGCTGTAGTATACCATTTGTGGCCATTTATCACATAGTCGTTACCATCTTTGACAGCTGTGGTTTCCAGCATGACCGGATTTGAACCCGGCATATCGACCTCGGTCATGGCAAAGCAGGATCGAATCTCGCCTTGAACCAGAGGGTTGAGATAGCGTTGTTTCTGCTCTTTAGTGCCGTGCTCGTGCAAGATTTCAACATTGCCGGCATCGGGTGCCTGGCACCAGAAGGTATAATGGCCCAGAGGCGAGCGGCCTAAAGCCTCGGATACCAGGCCGTGCTCCAACAGTGAAAGTCCCATGCCGCCGCATTCAACCGGAAAGTTCGGAGCCCAGAGCTCCATTTTTTTGACCATTTGCTGTTTCTCGCGCAGCACCGGCAGTATCTCTCTAAAATCTTTTACCAGAAATTCCGGTTCCAGAGGGATAAGTTCCGCTTCGACAAACTCGTTGATCATTCCTACAATAGTCTGAATCCTGTCTGAAATTGTAAAATCCATCTCTAGTCTCCTGATTTTCTTAAAAAAGATTCTATAAATTCAATTACATCTGCAGCTATGCAAATATCTGAATGGCGAAATATGGGGGCTTCCGGATTTTTATTGATAGCGACTATAAATTCTGCATTCTTGATACCTGCCAGGTGTTGGGATGAACCGGAAATACCGCAGGCGATATAGAGTTTAGGCGCAACCGTGGCGCCGGTTATGCCGACCTGATGTTGATATTCGAGCCAATCCATATCGACCAGGGGGCGAGAGGCCCCAGTAGCTGCAGCCGGAAAACATTGCGCGAAGTTAAATACAGATTTGAGGTTTTCTTTCTCTTTGATGCCGCGACCGGCAGCGACAATGATTTTGGCTTTTTTTAAGGCCTGGTTTTCACATGTTTTTTTCACTGTTCGGCGGTGTCGGATACGTTCTTTGCCGCAAGCTGAGGGCGCAAAAGAGATTGTGTGGATGTCCACTCGTCCTGCTCTTTTCTCTTTTTGCTCATCTGGTTTAAAGTTTCCCGGCATCAGGGTCAGCATCACCGGTCGGTTCGCGTTCGGGCGAATCATTTGGACTCGGGTATTGTCGAACGCGGGGCGTGAATAGAGCAGCCCCTCTTCATCGAAGTCGATATCATTGACTCCGGATATGGCTGCAGCATCTAATCCCAAGGCCAGGCCTGGAGCAAAATCTTGTCCTTGAGAGGAATGGGCTACCAGGATATGAGAAGGGTTCATATTTTTGATCAGTTGCTCAAGGCAATGGATATAGATTTCATTAGTATAGGTTTTAAGCTCCGGTATTTGCAGGCCGATGACATCCAGGCCGGTCTGTTTTGCAATCTTTTCGGCTAAAGGTTCAGGGTTTTTAGCCGGGACAGTAATATTGATGGCAGGGGAGGGCTGTGTTAGGGGGGGGGCTTGTTGCAATTGTACGGGCCGCGGCGACCAGCTCCCAGGTTATCGGCCGGATTTGGCCCGCAAAGATCTCGGCAACAATTAATATTTTCATATGAGATCTTTCTCCTTTAGAATGTCAAACAACTGCTGTGCCTTGTCGGATAAAGAGCCCTCCAGCATTTGGCCGGATCTGGTTTTTTTCGGGTATTCCGTGTCGGTACAAATCTCTCTTGCTTCAATCGGCTCAGGGAAAAGCTCGGTTTCCTGCAAGGTTATGATCTCTTTCCGGTCTGCGGCCAGTATCTTTGAGAGGCGGGGATATCTGGGGGTATTGATACCGATCTGAATGGTCAGTAGTGCTGGGAGCCGGATTTCGAGGCAGTCCCGAAAGCCGTTTTCCAGTTCGCGCTCTACTTCAATTACATTGTTGTTGGAGGGGAGGGTGGTTTTTATTATACCTGTAGCCCAGGGGAGGCCCATGATTTTAGCCAGCATCGGGCCTGTTTGGCCCGCCATCATATCTGTCGACATAAGCCCGGTCAAAATCAGGTCGTATGGTTTCTCTTTTGCTACCATTGCCAGTCTGGACGCGGTGATAAAAGAGGGAACATATTCGGGGTCATCGGTGACAATATGGTAGCCCCCGTCGGCTCCCATGCCAAAAGCCCGGCGGATAATCTTTACTGCTTCAGGTGGGCCGATCGTGACCACGTTTACGATGGCCGCTTCCAATAGCCGGGCGTCAAGCTGTTCTTTTATTGCAAGCGCTTCTTCCAAGGCATGAGCATCAAACCGATTTATCTCGCCCTCATCGCCCACCTGTTTAATGCAAACCAGAATCTTCATGCTTCCTGCATACACGGAAGTTTTGTCCGTGTCAAGAGAATATGAACGAACGTTCGTATTTTCTTGATGGCTATGCTCGGAACAATACAATTTTAACTCGGTTGTAACTATTCAGCGTAAGTATAAAAGATTCTAATTTTGATGGATTTCAGTGAATTCTGGGGACATAACCTGATTCTCCGAAGGAAATCGGGATTGTGTCCCCTGAATTCACGGGTTGGCTGAATAGTTACACTCGGTTAAACATGGGTTAATGGAAATGGAGCATGCTTATCCATCAAGTTAAGGTTATATCGTAAATAACCGAAAACAATTGCCTGCTGAAGGGGATCAATGATATAGGCTCGCTGCGCAAAAGACCATAGGGTTTGATCTTGTGGTCTTTTGCCAGATGGCGCCGCCATCTGGTTCTTTTTTGCAAATGCAGCAATAGTTATTTCAGGACATAAACCACCATGATCAGTGCATCAAATATCAATCTTGCCTATGGCAAACGAACTATTTTCAAGAATGTAAATATCAAATTTACTCCCGGTAATTGTTATGGCCTTATCGGTGCCAACGGTGCGGGAAAATCGACCTTTCTTAAAATTCTGGCTGGCAATTCAGAAGCAGATAAAGGGGAAGTTACCATCGGCAAGGGATTGCGCTTGGCCACACTGCGGCAGAATCAGTTTGCCTTTGATGAAGAGACCGTATTCAATACCGTAATCAAGGGTCATGAGCGGCTATACGTCGTCATGTCTGAACGTGAAGCGATATATGCCAAAGAGGAGTTTACTGAGGAGGACGGTATTCGCTCCGGCGAACTGGAAGCAGAATTTGCTGAGATGAATGGCTACGACGCCGAATCGGAAGCGGCAACTTTGTTAAACGGCCTGGGGATTCCTGAAGAGCTGCGGCAGAAAAAAATGAAAGAACTGGAAGGTGGAGAAAAAGTCCGTGTTTTATTGGCACAAGCACTCTTCGGCAATCCCGATGTGCTTCTCCTGGATGAACCCACCAACAATCTTGATCTCAAATCGATTCGATGGCTCGAAGAGTTTCTTGGTCGTTTTCAAAATACGGTCATTGTGGTTTCGCACGATCGCCATTTTCTCAACCAGGCGTGTACTCATATTGCCGATATCGATTTTGGAACCATTCGCATCTATGTTGGGAACTACGACTTCTGGTACGAAGCCAGTCAGCTGGTTTTGAAGCAAAAGCAGGATGCCAACAAAAAAGCGAGCGACAAGGCAAATGAGCTCAAGGATTTCATTGCCCGTTTCAGCTCCAACGCCTCCAAAGCCAAACAGGCGACGTCGCGCAAAAAACTTCTGGAGAAACTGGACATCACAGAATTGCCGGTCTCCTCACGCAAGTATCCATTTGTGATGTTCAAACCAGAACGCTCCTGCGGCAATATCATTCTTGAAATCGATGACTTAAGTAAAACAATTGAGGGCGTCAAAGTGCTGGATGGTCTGAATCTGATCGTCAATAAAGGGGACAAAATCGCCATCGTCGGTGGCAACAGTGTTGCAAAGACGACCCTGATGCAGATTCTTGCCGGTGAACTCGAACCCGATAGCGGCAGTTTTCGCTGGGGTGTGACAATCACCAACTCCTATTTTCCCAAAGAAAACAGTGCATATTTCGCAAACAACCTGAGCCTTATTGAATGGCTGGGCCAATATTCGCCACCCAACGAGGGAGAGACTTTTGCCCGGGGATTTCTGGGGCGGATGTTGTTCTCCGGTGATGAAGCCACCAAAATGACCAATGTCTTAAGTGGTGGCGAGAAGGTGCGTTGTATGCTGGCGCGGATGATGCTGTCCAATGCCAATGTGCTGCTCTTCGATGAGCCTACAAACCATCTTGATCTGGAATCAATCACCGCTTTAAACAATGCCTTACTCCAATTTTCGGAAGTGATGCTCTTTACCTCCCATGACCATAAATTTGTTTCGACCCTTGCCAACCGGATCATAGAACTGACTCCCGGTGGAGTGATTGATCGGGCCATGAGTTTTGATGAATACCGGGAAAGCCCTGAGATCAACGCACTGCGTGGGAAACTCTGCCAAACTGAGGCTGATTTAAAACTGTAGCGAAAAAAAAGAGGAAAACACTATGGCTCTGCCGTGGAAAACACTTGACCAATTTATAACTGAAGATGAGGGAATTCTGGAACTAAGGCAACGTGGCAAAGGGGACTATCTCATCACCGTCGGCTCTCAGGTGCTGATGAACAGTAAAGCCCAGCGCTCTGAAATGGCTCTCGGCAAACTTGGTTGTCAGGGTCTGATGCAACATCCC
>JAYEMC010000383.1:0-1965 GCA_034717935.1 Pseudomonadota bacterium
ACTTTTTCCGGTACCCGATTCTCCACAGATAGCGATACGTTCTCCAGCCTCAATTGTAAAATCAAGTCCTTTTAGAACAGAAATCTCCCGTTTGTCGAGAAAAAAACTTTTTTTCAGAGCTTCCACTTTAATCATGATAGCTCCCTTCTATAACTTTTGAGCATACCGGCTTCCTATTCATAGCGCAATGCTTCAGCCGGCAGCAAGCGGGAAGCGCGAAAGGAAGGGTAGAGGGTTGCAATAAAGGAGAGAGTCAGAGAAAGGCTCGCTGTTGCAACCAGATGGAAAATTTGCAGGTCTACCGGCAGAGAGGTTTCAAAGTAGTAGACATCACCCGGTAGGGTGATGAAGTCGTATCGTTTAAGAACCTCACAGAGAACCAGAGAACCGGCCAAGCCTAAGAGGGTTCCGGAAAAACCGATAATCATTCCCTCCCAGATAAAGACCCGCATTATGCGAAGAGCCGAGAGCCCCATAGTTTTGAGAATCGCAATCTCTTTATGTTTTTCCATGACCACCATGATCAGGGTCGAGATGATATTGAAGGCAGCCACCATAATAATCAACGCCAGGATGATGAACATGGTGATTCTTTCAAGTTTAAGGGCGGCAAAAAGATTACGGTTCATGCTGATCCAGTCCCTGGCCCAGTAGGGATAGGGCAATTTCTGACGAATTTTTTCAGTTACGGCTCCGGATTCATAGAGCTTCTCGATTTCGACAGCGATGCCGGATACCTGGCCGGGCAGGGCGAAAAATTTTTGCGCTGCCTTCAGGGTAGTATAGGCTAGGGCCGAATCGTATTGGTACATTCCTGAGGTATAGGTGCCGACAACCGTAAAGCGTTGCATTCTGGGTACCAGACCTAATGGTGTCGGCGTGCCGCCGGGGGCGATTAAGCGTAGACTGGAGCCTGGTTTGACGCCGAGGCTTTTGGCCAGTTCACTGCCTAGAATAATCTCCGGAGTTCGATTTAGGTTCTCATCTCGGGCGGAGAAAAAGTATCCGTCAACCAGCATTTCTTCAAGTTTTTTACGTAAAGGATCGTGGTCTTGATCTATGCCCCGAATGCCGGCTCCACTGACCTTGCGGCCATGTGTCAACATCGCCTGATTAAGGATAAAAGGGGCCGCCTCGACAACTTCATCTATCTGGCCGATGGTAGCGGTTAGTTTCTTGTAATTGCTGATACCGCCGCCATACTTCATGACCATGATGTGGGCAGTATTGCCGAGAATCTTTTTCTTGAGCTCTTTTTCAAAGCCGCTCATGACCGCAATGACTACGATCAGAGCCATGACGCCAAGGGCTATTCCCAAGATTGAGATCATGGAGATCAGTGAGATAAAGACCTGTTTGCGCCGCCCCAGCAGATGACGTAGTGCAATAAATAGTTCAAACCGCAAATTGATAGCCTTTACTGTTCCGGTTTGAGGAGCGGAAAGAGGATGACGTCGCGGATTGATGCGGCATCGGTAAAAAGCATTACCAAGCGGTCGATACCGATACCTTCACCAGCGGTTGGCGGGAGGCCGTATTCCAGAGCCCGCAGATAATCAGCATCAAATTGGTGGGCTTCCTGATCACCTGCGGCCTTCTCCTTAAGCTGCTGCTCAAAACGCTCTCTTTGATCCAGTGGATCGTTAAGCTCGGAAAAAGCATTAGCCATCTCCCGGCCGGCGATGAAAAGTTCAAAGCGGTCGGTTACTTCCGGGTTGGCGTCATTTCTTCGTGAAAGAGGTGAGATGGCAACCGGGTAATCGGTAATAAAGGTCGGTTGGATAAGCTGCTCTTCAACCTTTTCGTCAAATAGTTTCATCAGACATTTTCCGTAACACTCTCTTTCTTGAGGGGCCATTTCCAGTCCGATTTCATCGATAACTTCCAGTACCGTCACACGAGTTTGGAGTCTTTCGGGAGCAATTCCGGCATATTTTTCAATAGATTCGATGACCGTTAAATGAT
>JAYEMC010000384.1:0-10090 GCA_034717935.1 Pseudomonadota bacterium
AACTTTTCGCCGCCTTGCAACCTGAAGCGGAAACGGCCCGAATTGTCTGGCGTTTGGCCGTAGGGGAAATTTAGAAAGCAAAATCGCTATAAAAAACTCACTCTGCCGCAATGTGGAGACTGGGCTTAACGGGTTTAACGGGAGTGCTGGTCATGGGGGTGCAATACAAAAAAGTGGAACTTTTTACGTGTTGCTAACCTGCTGATTTAACGTAATAATTTGAATATCGAATGTCGAACAAGGAATATCGAATTACGAGGTTTTCTTTGCCCTGGCAGTTTGTAAGCTGGTTACAAAAATAGATATTAACTGATTGTTTTCGTCAAGTATGGTGGTCACGTAAATCAAAATTTTTATCGCGGTTTTTGTTCGACCTGTCTCGGCTGGGGTCATTGCTGGTACAAGGTGCTTTAGCACCCCAGCTTTGACCCCCTTTATGGGAGCAAAGCAAAGTTCGACGTTACCCGCTTTAACTCAATAAGGATATGACTAAAAATGACTAAAGATAACAATCAAAACAAGGATCTGGCAGTAGTGCTGGTGGTCGGCAAGGATCGTAGCGGGATTGTCGCTCAGATCTCCGATTTTCTCTGGAAAGAGGAGATCAATATCGAAGATATTTCACAAAAAATTATGCAGGATATCTTTGTTATGGCGATGCTGGTTGATATCGCCGGAGCCCGGAGTGACCTAGGGGTTTTGGCCCCCAAATTTGACAAACTGGGAGAAAAGATCGGTCTCTCGATCCAGATTCAGCATCACCAGATCTTTGAAGCGATGCACCGAGTTTGACGATGGCTTCGAAAAATGTCCACCTGCTTCGTTCCGCTGCGACCTTCGTCACTGCGGAGTACTGTATGTACGCCTCATTCCTCAGATCTTGCGCGCCTCGCATCTGAACATTTTACTTTGCCATAAATATTGGATTCTCATGGATAATAATAAATTACCTTCATTAAAGATCGGCGAGGTTGAAATTTTCTGGCTTGACGGCGGCCGGATCAGACTCGACGGAGGGCCGATGTTCGGGCCGGTGCCCAAGATTCTCTGGTCGAAGCGAGTCGAAGTCGGAGACGATAACTGTATCGCCATTGACAATTCGGCCCTGCTGTTGCTGACCCCAAGCGCAAAGATTATCATTGACAGCGGTATCGGCAACAAATTAACGGCCAAACAAGATGAACATTTTCGCGTGCAGAAACCTTGGCGACTGCCTGAAAGTTTGGCTCAACTAGGGCTTGGCGTCAACGATATCGACATCGTGATTCCGACCCATGCCGACTTTGATCATGCCGGTGGTCTGGTTAGTTATGACTCTGTCGGTAAATCTTTTCCAACCTTTCCTCGGGCTCGCCATATCTTACAGAAAAAAGAGTGGGAAGTTGTTAAAAACCCTGACCGCCGCTCTGCCGCCTCATACTGGCCGGAAAATTTTGTCGGTCTGGTTGAAGGCGAAAATCTGGAGATAATTGATGGAGATTATCAGGTAACCCCGGAAGTAAAAATCTTTCTCACCGGCGGCCACACCATCGGCCACCAGGCGATTGAGATTGTCTCCAAAGGAGAGTCGGCGGTTCATTTAGGCGACCTGCTGCCCTCCAAAAACCATCTTCACCCTTTATGGGTCATCGCCTACGATGACTATCCCATGGAAGTTATCACTATAAAAGAACGCCTCCTGCCCAACTATGCCAAACGCAACACTTGGATTCTTTTCTATCATGACACCGAAATCCGGGCCGGTCGGCTAATGCTAAGTGATGTCCCGGAAGGCGTTAGCTTTAGTGAAACTATAAGTTAGGACTTTAAAATGCCATTAAATGTATCCCTCGAAGAGATTTATGAAACCTATCGGATGACCGAAAAGGAGCATTTCGATATTCGCGCCGTAACTTTGGGTATCAACCTGCTGCCCTGTACATCGGACGACTTTTCAAAACTCTGTCAACGGGTCGAAAAAAAGATTCTGACAACGGCCCGGCAGTTCGTCAAACGGGCCGAAAACATTGATGCCCGCTTCGGTATTCCAATCATCAATAAACGTCTGACCATTACTCCGGCCGCCCTGGTGCTCTCGGGAGCTTTGACCGGAAATGCCGGCGAAGACCGTGAACGGGTGGTCGCTTTTGCCAAACTCCTGGATCGCTGTGCAAATGAGGTGGGGGTCGATTTTCTCGGAGGTTTTGGTGCTTTGAGTGAAAAAGGGATGAGCTACGCCGATCAAACATTGATCGAGGCCATCCCTGAAGCTCTGGGAACAACCGAAAAGATTTGCGGCTTTGTCAATCTGGCCAGCAGCAAAGCCGGTATCAATATGCGCGGTGTCGCAAAAATCGGCGGCATTATCAGAGATTTGGCCATAAACAGTGAAAATGCCATCGGGGCCGCCAAATTTGTTGTTTTCGCCAATGCGGTTAGCGATAACCCCTTTATGGCGGGCGGTTTTCACGGGATTCAGGAGGCTGATAATGTTTTGAATGTCGGTATTTCCGGTCCCGGCGTTGTCCGCCGCACGGTCGAAGCAGCGCCCCGCGATCTGGCCTTGGATGAGATCTCCGAAATCATCAAAAAAACGGCATTCAAGATTACCCGGGCCGGGGAGTTAATCGGTCAGGAACTGGCCCGCGATTTAGGGGTTCGCTTTGGCTCGCTTGATCTTTCCCTGGCCCCGACAACTGCAGTCGGCGACAGTGTTGGCCGGATCCTTGAGGCGATGGGTCTGGAACGAGTCGGAACCCACGGTTCGACCGCGGCTCTGGCCCTGCTTACTGACGCAGTCAAAAAAGGCGGCCTCATGGCCTCCAGCCGTATCGGCGGTTTGAGCGGCGCCTTTGTCCCGGTCAGCGAGGATGTCGGACTTTCTGAAGCGGTCAAGATCGGAGCTTTGACCATCGATAAACTCGAAGCCATGACCACCGTCTGCTCCGTCGGCCTCGACATGATTCCGGTACCCGGCGACACCAAAACGACCACTATTTCAGCAATTATTGCCGATGAGCTGGCAATCGGCATGATGAACAACAAAACTACAGCCGTGCGCCTGATTCCGGTACCCGGCAAAAAAGCCGGCGAGATGGTCTCCTGGGGCGGCCTCCTCGGCGAAGCCTACATCGTCCCCCTTCATAAAGAAAACAGCGACTACTTTATCTGGCGCAAGGGACAAATTCCGGCCCCGGTCACCAGTTTTAGAAATTAGGAGACAACAGGGTCAGCGTACCCACCATAAAGTGACAACAAATAGTGAGAACATCGGACGGATACCCCAACACACCCCATTTTGCCCCCACACCCTGATTATCATTTTGCTGATAACCCAGATAAAGAGTACAACGGTCAACCGTTTAATCTCCTCAGAAATTGAACAGATGAGCGATGCAAATTTAAAAAATTTGGCTCAAGGTATTTATGAAACTATAGACACAGCTACTGATAACGCCGTAAAATCCACCTGTTTAGAAATCGCTAAGAATGCCAAACAGGGCGTCACCTATTTTTACAATAAATTCAAGGTGGGGGAATTAAGTGAAGCCGAAGCTAAAAAAGAGGCCGCAAACTTCCTGCTATCCCAGCAAGTGGGAAAAACAGGGTATGTCTATGTGATTTCAAACGGCGGATTATTTCTAGTACATCCCAACAAGTCCATTATCGGCACTGATGCAACCAAGTACGATTTCATCAAAACACAACTATCTATGGGCGGCGCAGGTTTTATTGAATACATGTGGAAAAACCTTGGAGACAAGACCGCTAAAGCTAAATGTATGGGACAAGATATCTTTCATCCTTGGGGTTGGATAATTTCAGCATCAGCATATAAATCAGAATTTGAACAAATCGTAAAGGCTGGGGCAGAAAAAGCTATCAGAAAAATGATCATATCGAAAAAGATTGGTCAAAACGGCTATGTCTATGTTCTCGGGGGGAAGGGTGCCGACAAGGGACATTATATTATATCAGCAGGAGAAAAACGCGATGGTGATAATCTCTGGAACGCCAAGGATAGCGATGGCAATCTTTTTATTCGCTCCATAGTCAACAAAGCCATTGCCCTTAACCCTGGAAAGACGGCGACAGAAAGATACCCCTGGAAAAAAGGTGACGGTACGGTAGGAATGAAGGTCGCTAAAATTGTTTACTATGCCCCTTGGGATTGGGTCATAGGCGCCGGGTCATACGAAGACGATATAAATGCCGCCGCAGTCATGACAAATAATAATTTTCACTCAATGATGTATCTAATGGCCATTGTTGGAGCGGCCCTACTGGCTCTTGGCGGCGGACTAAGCTTTTTCATCAGCCGAGGAATCAGCAGATCTCTCAACGTTATAATTGATTCCCTCTCCGAGGGCTCGCGTCAGGTCGCAGCGGCGGCCTGCCAGGTCTCGTCGGCAAGTCAGTCTCTAGCCGAAGGTTCATCGGAGCAGGCAGCCTCTTTGGAAGAAACCTCGGCATCGGTTGAAGAGATGGCCTCCCAGGTTAAACAGAACGCCAACAACTCCAACCATGACGACGACCTGACGAAAGAGACTAACAACGTAATCAATTGCGCCTCAAAGTCGATGGCCCAACTCAATCAATCGGCCGAAGATATTTACGCTGCCAGCCAGAACACCCAGAAGATCATCAAAAGTATTGATGAAATCGCCTTCCAAACCAATCTTTTAGCCTTGAACGCAGCGGTAGAAGCAGCTCGGGCTGGTGAAGCAGGTGCCGGTTTTGCCATAGTTGCGGACGAGGTTAGAAATCTCGCTGCTAGAAGCGCTCAAGCCGCGAAGTCAACTGCCGAAATGATCGGCTCAACAGTTGACAAGATCGATGTCTGTCGTGAATATACAGCTCAATCTTTATCAGCAGTTGAAACTGTAACTGAAAAAAGCGACAAAACCTGTGAGTTGATCAGCAGAATCTCTATCGCATCCCAAGAACAATCCAACGGGATCAACCAGATCAATATCGCGGTTTCCGAAATGGACAAAATAACCCAGCAAAATGCCGCAAACGCAGAAGAATCGGCCGCAGCCGCCGAAGAACTCAATGCCCAGGCCGAACAGATGAACGAATTTGTCAATGATCTAACCACCTTGGTTGCCGGCAAACATATAGACAGAGCCGAACCTACAAGCTATAAACCGGCACCCCAACTGTCCTTCACTAAAACACTGGCCAAACCCAACAAGGCAGCACTACCAGCAGCCGCATTTCTCCCCTATTAGGAGCTTAGAAGTTGTAAAATGGATTTTAAGAAGTACAGATGACATTTTTACGTTAAAATGTTATAACTATTCAGCTAACCCGTAAATTCAGGGTACACAATCCCGATTTCCTTCGGAGAATCGGGTTATGTCCCCAGAATTCACTAAAACAGATCAATATTTGGTACTTTTCTACTTACACTGAATAGTTACAAAATGTTATAGTTACATTCTCAACGCAGTTAAACATGGATTAGAGGATAAATAATGATCAAAAACAATCGTGGACAAGGGCAAGATCAGTATCTGATTGATGATTTCAAGCTCGAAGAGAGCTGGCGAATGTTTAAGATAATGGCGGAATTTGTCGAAGGGTTTGAACAACTCAACACTGTTGGGCCGGCAGTCTCGGTTTTTGGTTCGGCCCGCACCAGTCCGGAACATCAGGACTACCGTCAGGCAATCTACCTTGGAAATTTGTTGGCTAAATCAGACATTACGGTAATTACCGGCGGTGGCCCCGGCATCATGGAGGCCGCCAATCGGGGAGCCAAAGAGGCGGGTGGCCGCTCAATTGGCCTCAATATTACCCTGCCGATGGAACAGAAACCAAATGATTATGCGACCGAGCTGGTCTCTTTCAAATATTTCTTCGTGCGCAAGGTGATGTTAATCAAATATGCCCGCGCATTTGTCGTTTTTCCTGGCGGCTTCGGCACCCTGGACGAAATGTTCGAGGCTCTGACCCTGATTCAGACCAACAAGATCAAACCCTTTCCGATTATCCTCTACGGTTCTCACTTCTGGCGCAATCTGAGCGACTGGTTCCACGACGATCTAGTCAGCACGGGCCTCGTTGCCGAAAAAGACCTTGATCTCTTTACAATCTGCGATGACGTTGAAGAAGTGGTATCTCTGGTAAAAGAGTGCCTGAAGGACAACCCCGATTGCGAATTTAAGGGGGGAAAAGTCTCTACTTAAAAATGATGGCGTCGTAAAAAGCGTTTTCAGGCCACTAATGTGACCATATATAATCTAAAGTAACAAAGCTGCCGCCAAGAATTTATTTATGACCACGAAATACACGAAATACACGAAAGGTTTTTTCGTGCTTTTCGGTTTTTTTTGTGTATTTCGTGGCAAAAAAAGCGATGTAATATTAAACTCTTACAACTAGTTACTTAGAAGTCCGATCTACTGCGCTGTAGAGGTTTTTCATGCACTCGACATACTACATGCATGGTCTCGCGCCTGAAAAACCACTACATCTTGTATATCGAAATTTTTACTTAGCCATCCCGTGACTTTTTACGAAGGCATCAAAAATGATCTTATGCTCCATCAACGACACTTGACTGATTTTTGCGTCAATTACTTTCTGTTCACCAAAAAGATTTTCCAACACAACTTTTCCAGCTTCCGGTTTAACGACAAAAACTCCTTCCATGAGTAAGGTTTCATGATCATCCCGTTTAATATAAGCATTTAGTTCACACATCAGTCGCCATCTCCTCATTAATTAAAGGAATCAAGTTATCGATCAAAACCGGTAGATGATCTTTCTGTACACCAACCACGGTCAGATTTTCCTGGGTTAAAGGAATAAGCAATTTTTTTGCCGGCCCGGCAGCGATGGCCTCAGCCATCGCCGGCGTCAACTCGCCCATCATGGCGTGGGCCATGACCACGGAGATGGTACCAATGACAATTTCAGCCCGAGCCACCGAACGAATAATCGCATTTTCGCCAGTTGCCCCGCGGTTGGCCCGAGCTTTCATCATCGCCGCCGTCGCGATCGCATTGCTGCCTAAGGCCCAAATTTCAATCTTTTCACCATATTCATCTTTCAGACGCCGGATAATAGCACTACCGATCCCGCCGCCCTGACCATCAATTACTGCGATACGCATAAGAGAGCCTCATTATTCACAATTTGATGGCATCGCACCCCAAGGGCACTGCCTGCGGGGCGTAAAAAGTTCCGATATCCTGCGTTGTTGTCTATCGAAATTTTTACTTGGCCATCCCGTAACTTTTTGCGAGTTCATCCAATGTTTACCACTATACTATTCCAGAGTTGAACTTTTCGCAAGTGTAAAAGATCTTGTGCGTAGATTTGCCCCTTGACAAGCGGACTTTGAGTGTTATCTTAGGAGAAGTCACAAAAAATCAGAGGATTTATGGCAAACTAATTGAAAGTTTGTATTTTTTACCCTAATTTTAACACTTGCTTTACGAGGATCTACAATGAGCGAAAATTGTGCAGATGGAGCAACCTGCGGCAGTTGCAGCAGTTCAGACAGTTGTTCAGCCGAGGATAAACAGAAACGAGAAGAAGAGGTTTTACAAGCCCGCCTCACAAATATCAAACACCGCCTGGTTGTCATGAGCGGTAAAGGCGGCGTTGGTAAAAGTACAGTTGCCGTCAGTGTGGCCGTCAGCTTGGCTCAGAAGGGCTACAAGGTCGGACTGCTTGATGCCGACATCCATGGCCCCAATATCCCGAAAATGATGGGCCTTGACAATAAACGTCTGCAAGCCAGTGAAGGCGGAATTATTCCGGAACCGGCAATGGAGAACCTGAACGTCGTTTCGATGGCGTTCCTGCTCGACAATCCCGACAATCCGGTAGTCTGGCGCGGTCCGCTGAAACATACGGTTATCCGTCAGTTTGTCGCCGATGTCCAATGGGGAGAGCTCGACTTTCTGATAATCGACCTGCCGCCGGGAACCGGCGATGAGCCTTTGAGTGTTGCCCAAGTCGTAAAACCGATGGACGGCAGCATAATCGTTACCACACCACAAGATGTGGCCCTGCTCGATTCGCGCAAATCGGTAGTCTTCAGTCAACAAATTGAGGTTCCGGTCATCGGCATTGTCGAGAACATGAGCGGCTTTAACTGCCCACACTGCGGCGAAAACATCGACCTCTTTAAACAGGGCGGCGGTCGCAAAGCAGCCGAAGATCTCAAGGTTCCTTTTTTAGGAGCAGTACCTCTCGATCCCCAAGTAGTAGTTCAAGGTGATGCGGGCAAACCTTTTGTTGCAGCTTTTCCCGAAACTGCCGCCGTTGCCGCTTTTTCTAAGATCACGGATAATATTGAAGCGGCTGTAAAAAATAAATAATTTCAATTTGTTGTTTTTTTCGCAAAAAAGGCTTATACTGTAGAGACGTTGTCAGTTACAAAATAAAAACTGCTCTAATACAGGAGGTAACTTAATGAAAACTCTGGAATGTATCGCTCAACGGCGTAGTGTAAGAAAATTTACCGATCAAGAGGTCAGCAACGAGCAGCTCCAAGAGCTTATGCAGGCCGCTCGTTACGCTCCTTCCTGGGCTAACACCCAGTGCTGGGAGTTCATTATTGTTCGAGATTCCGCGGTTAAAGAGAAACTGGCAGCAACCCTGCCCGAAGGCAACCCGGCTCGCAAAGCCACGTTAAGTACTCCGGTGCTTCTGGTCGCCTGCGGCAAACTCGGTACTTCCGGTTTTTATAAAGGTGAAGCGGCAACCAGTAAAGGTGATAACTGGTATCTGTATGATGTTGGTTTAGCCACCCAGAATATCTCGCTGGCGGCCCACGACATAGGTTTAGGCTCGGTCATCTTAGGACTTTTTGATGCCGATGCGGCGGGAGAAATTCTCAACCTGCCCGATTCGGTCAAAGTTGTCTCGATGATGCCGCTCGGGGTTCCAGCCAAAGAGAGCAAAGCCCCACCCCGCAAACCGTTGTGTGAATTTGTCTTCAGCAACAAATATGAAGAAGCCTGGGTCTCCGAAGGTGAACAGAACCTCTGTTTCATCGAAGATGCCATGTAAAACCGGATAAACGGCCAATTTCGGCCAGTTCGAAAAAACACCGCTTTTTGGTTTACTGCAGGTAGATTATTAAGCGGGGTTTTTTTCGGAAACAAAAGTTAGTTCAACATAAGAACATCAGGAGGAACAAACAATGAAAAAGATTGCATTAGCGGCCGATGATATGCTCGGCCTCGATGGTGAGATGAGTATGCATTTTGGCCGCTGTCCGTCATACCTTGTCGCCTTGGTTGAAGAAGATGGCAACATAGATTCAACCGAGGTTGTTAAAAATCCGCATTTCAACCAACATAAACCGGGCGAAGTGCCGCGCTTTATTAACTCGCTTGAGGTTAATGTTATCATTGCCGGCGGCATGGGGCCGAAAGCAATTGATATGTTCAATAATTTCGGTATCGAAGTGGTCACCGGCGTCGGCGGTCGGGTCGGTAATGTCTTGAAGGCCTATCTTGGTGGTGAAATTTCAGGAGCCGCCGGTTGCAGCCATGATCACGATCACAGCCATGGAGGTTGTTAATTATGAAAGTTGCTATCAGTGTCACCAAAGCCGGCACAGGTGCCGGTCTCGAAATGCGTTTTGGCCGCTGTCCCTATTTTACCGTCTACGACAGTGAAACAAAAGAGTACGAGTGGTTTGAAAACAGCGGTATCAAAGCAGCATCGGGCGCCGGAACCGGGGCCGCTCAAGCCCTTCTCGACCGCGGCGTCGAAGTCGTAATAAGCGGTCAATACGGCCCTAAAGCGGCTCAGGTTTTGGGCGCAGCCAATATCAAGATGCTGCTTGGATCACCTGACCTGCCGGTTGCCGAAGTCATCGCAAAATGGCAGGCCAACGAACTTAAAGAGTACGCAATTCAGAAATTTTGATGGCGTCGTAAAAAGTGCGATCTTCTGCGTCGTAGCATTTTTTCAGACACTCGACATACTATTTGTATGGTCTCACGCCTGAAAAAATGCTACTCCTTGCATATCGAAATTTTTACTTAGCCATCCCACATTTTTAGGAGGGAATTATGCCTGGATTAAATGGAAAAGGGCCGCAAAATGAAGGTCCGATGAGTGGTCGAGGGCTGGGCAA
>JAYEMC010000385.1:0-10042 GCA_034717935.1 Pseudomonadota bacterium
CTGAACATTCGAGGAGGAACGAACGAATGAAAAGTAGAAAAAGATGGGCCCTGAAAGGGACGATCGTGGCGCTGTTTTTTCTCGCCGCACCAGCTTTTGGCGCTGGTGGCGAGCCCCCAGCATCCGTACGAATAGACTCCCTGTCCCACCTTTACAATGGAGTTGATTTTGACCACGAGATGCATGTCGACGTCGAGGAAGACTGTTCGGTCTGTCACCATCACGGGTTCGGCAATGGCGTTGCCGATAAACAATGCGCCAGATGCCATGCCGACAGTAAAGCAACATCCTCCGTGGCCTGTAAGGATTGCCACGTCAAAGAGCCGTTCACAGTTGAGCATCTCAGGGAAATGGAGGCTGATCCGAATCGCTACCATGTCGATATAACCGGGCTCAAGGGAGCCTATCATCTGAGATGTTTTAACTGCCACATTGAAACCGGGGCGCCGACAGAGTGTGCAGACTGTCATGAAAGAACTGACGCTGGCGACCGTTTTTACCGTTCCGGCAAATATGCGCCCAAAGGCGGTGGAAGTGGAGGCAGTCATGAATAAATTTTTCAAGAAAAAAATTATTTTTCAACAAGGAAAGGGGGATAGATCATCATGAGTGGTATAAGCCGGAGAAAATTTCTCAAATCGACCGTCGTCGCTGGCGGCAGCGCCGCTGCGGCGATGTCCTCCACTAAAAAAGCTCATGCTATGAAGGAGTTTGGTGGATACCCGGAAAGTATGGGGGTATTGGTGGACCTTTCCCGTTGCATTGGCTGTCGAACCTGCGAAGCAGCGTGTAACAAAGAACATGGACTTCCAGAGCCGGAAAAGGCCTTTGACGACTTCTCGGTTTTCGACGAGGTATTTCACAAAGGCAAACAGAAACGCAGAACCACTGAAAAAGCCTACACGGTGGTCAACCGCTACGATACCAAAGATCAGGGTGCACCGGTCTACCGGAAACTCCAGTGCTTCCATTGCAGTGAACCGGCCTGTTTGACCTCATGTTTTGTTAACGCTTACACAAAAACCAAAGAGGGCGCGGTCATCTACAATGCGGATGTCTGCGTCGGCTGTAGAATGTGTATGGTTGCCTGTCCTTTCAGTATGCCGGCCTACACCTATGACAGTGCTTTACATCCTGAAATAATCAAGTGTAACTTCTGCTACGACAGCCGTCTAACTAAAGGGAAACCGCCTGCCTGTGTTGAGGCCTGCCCACAAGATGCCCTTACTTTCGGCCACCGGACAACCCTTTTGAAAACCGCCCATGAACGAATTAAAGCAAAACCTACGAAATACGTGGATCATGTCTACGGAGAGACCGAGGTCGGTGGTACCTCCTGGATGTATATCTCCAATGTGCCTTTTGATCAGGTAGGTTTCAACACTACCCTGCAGCACCATCCGATCTTGGACAATACCAAAAGTTTTCTGGGCATCGTACCGATGGTCTTAGGCATCTGGCCAGCCATGTTTCTGGGATTTCATCTTCTGGCAAAAGGAGGAAAAGGAAAAACAGACGAAAAGTCTAAAAATAGAGTGGAGGTTCAAGGAGAATGAAACATTTTATTGAAAAAGGCTTTAAGCCGGTTGACTCTCTAAGCGATCCGACTGATGGTCACAAGTGGAAATTAATGCAGAAACTGATGCTGGGACTATCTCCTAAAGAGTATTTCCAGCAACTTCGACGAAATCCTTTCAACTGGTTCCTGTTTATGATCTTTGCTGTAGGCTTCCCGGTTATTGTCTATAGGTATATCAATGGCCTGGGCTCGGTTATGCATGGCGGTTTCGATTATCCATGGGGCCTTTTCTTAGGATTTGGTCTTTTCAGCATGGTTCCACTCTCCGCCTCAGGATTCCTGCTCGGCACTACGGTGGAACTTTTTGGCCACAAAAATTTCAAACCCATACTGAATCTGGCGTTGCTCAACGGCTTGCTCGGATATTTCTTTGCGGTTGTTTTTCTTCTCGTCGATCTCGGTTGCCCCTGGCGGCTCTACTACCCAATGGTTGTTTCCTGGGGTACGGCAGCGGTTCTCTTTCTGGTGGGCTGGCATGTTGCAACCTACCTGACCGTACAGGTATTGGAAGTTTCCGAAGCATTTTTTGAATGGATAGGCTGGCCTACCGCAAAAAACTATATCCATAAAGGAACCATCGGCTTAACCGTGGCGGGAATCATCCTGTCAACGCTCCATCAGGGAGCCCTGGGAACCCTCCTGACCTACGCACCGGGAAAAGTGCACCCACTCTGGTATTCAGCGGAGTTTATGTGGATATTCTTCCTCTGCTCTTCGGTTTTTGCCGGCATCTGCATGGTTATAGCCGTAAGTACGATTATTAAAAAGACCATGTCCTGGCGCTGTAGCGACGAGTTTCTGGGTAATCTTGACGCCATCACTATCGGTCTGGCCAAAGGTGCCAGTATGGCTCTGGTAACCTATTTTGTAATCAAGCTTATCGGGCTCATCCATGACAATCAGTGGTCCTACCTGGCTTCCGGATGGGGTAAATTGTATATGGTGGAGATCTGTTTTGGAGTAATCCTTCCAGTCATCCTTTTCTCTTTCGGCATTAGAAGAAAAAGCGTTGGCCTGATCCGCTTTACAGCCTTTCTCACGATTGCCGGATTATTGATGAACCGACTTAACACAGTTCTGATCACTTTCAACTGGAACCTCTATCAGGAATGGCCCCCTCTATTAGAAACAATCATCAGCGTAACCATATTTTTCCTCTTCGTGACAGTCTATCGCTTTCTTCTCTACCGGCTCCCAATCCTCTATTCGTGGAAGACAGTGCCGGCAAAAGAACTTGCATCCGTGCCCGTAACTGAGCAGACTGAACAGGCTGAGCTTATCTCAGTCAAATCTGAACATCAGTACGCGAAAGTGGTGACGCCTTCGTAAAAAATGTGACGTAAGGACTAAGAAGTCAAAGAGGGTTAAGGGGTTATCTTCGACTTCTTAGTCCCTTTTGATTCCTTCAACTTAAAAGCAATATATGAGGTATGTCCCCTCACCGAGACAGCTTGAGGATAACACCAAAACAGTCACTAACACCTCATTAAAACCGAAAGACCGGAAAGGAGGACTGGATATGTTCAATAATTTTGCTTCCAAAGCCATTATTCCGGTGGCGCTTTCACTGACTGGTTTTGTCGTTATCTGCAGCTTTGTTCTATGTTCCTTCATCAAAGAGGATTTACTAAAAAACGCGGTTCAACAAGAGACCAACCTTGCAGCTACAGTTGTCAGTGCAACTCGCTACACCATGATGACAGATGACCGAGAAAGTCTGAACCATATTATTAACAGCATCGGAGTTCAGAAAGGAATCGAGCATCTCCGTATCTTCAATAAGGAGGGGGTCATAATGTTCTCCTCGAACCATGAGGAGTTAAGCCATGTCGTAGACAAAACGACAGCCGGGTGCATTGAGTGCCACAGCGGTTCCGAGCCTGCAGTACGTCTGGGCTCCATGAAATTAGCGAGGCGTTTTGTTAATGCTAAAAACCACAATGTATTGGCTATCACCGCCCCGATCTACAACGATGCACAATGTTCTACTGGCGACTGCCACTTTCACCCAGCCAAGCAGAAAGTTCTCGGAACTCTGGACATCGGTCTGTCGACCTCTTCTCTGGACAGTAGTCTGCATGCTCTGCGCTGGAAAATGGTAGTCTTCTGCATAATGGTTCTCATATTATCCGTGGGCGGAGTCAGCGCCCTCCTCAAACGAAACCTGCTGTCGCCCATTGAACAGTTGGTATATTATGTGAAAAAAATTTCCAGGGGAAGAGTGCATAATGATTTTCCCAAAGGGGTCAGTGAAATTGAAACCCTTGGCCAGATCTATTTTGAAATGGCCATGGAAAAACAACTTGCTGAAACAACATTGAAAAAAATGAAGAAAGCTGATACTATAAAAAAACAAGGAGAGAATGAATAGTTACAGTTTGTTTTTAGTTCCTGGTGCAAGGGTTCGACAACCGTAATGAAAATTATCGGGCCAAATGGGGGTTTTGAGTGTTTTTACGACGGAAGCAGGAACAAAAACAACACCTGAATCCGGATGATCATGTGCTGAGCCCGGACTTGCGACGCAAGAAAATTCGGGATCGAATCCTCTACCTTAAGAAACAGATAAGCTACAGTAAATGGTGGATGGCTCTGTTTTTCCTGGTCAGTCTTGGTGCGGCGGTTAACTTCTGCTTTCTCCCCCCCATATCTGAAAATTTGAGAGAACTTCTAGGAGCTCCTCCTCCTACCTCGCTCATCAGCATTGCGCTGATCGTCTATGCGTTTTCCGCCCTCATCCTCATTCTGGGGCAAATGAACAAAGGTTCCGTTCGCTTTCGAGGTTGGTCTCACATGGGGTACCTGTCGGCATTTTATATATTCTATTACTATTCAGGCCTACTACGAGAAAATTTCTGGCCGGTATTCATCGCCGGCCTGACGATTCTCGGCCTTGAAAATTACCGAGTCTGGTCCGCCTGTAGTGAGGCTCTCCGAAAGGAGAAAAAGATACTCGCAATATTAGAAAAATAAGCAATTTTTGACTTTGCTCACTTTGAGGAGTATAGATTGGAAGAAGAAGAAGATCTCTCTAAATTCGCCCTCGGATTGAGTAAACTTCGTCGAAGACGTTGTTTTTTTTGGGGGGTTATTCTAATTTATATACCATCTATCTGGCTTTCGTTGCGATTAACCAATTCCGATCGCCAAACCGCTAAAGTTTTTGCTGTTTGGTTTCTGCTTGTTCTTATATCCAGCATTTTCACAGCAGTCGGCAAGTGTCCGCGTTGCGGCAACCTTTTTCATGTTAATGGCTTTATGCCTCTCTTCCTGCGAAGATGCCTTCACTGCGGACTGCACATAACAGCCGACAAAAAACAACATGAAGAAAAGAATAATACAAACGTCCCCCCGCAACCAAAAAGATAATTTCAAGGTAGCGACAGGACTGAACAAGCGAACAACGGGGCTCTGAACACAATCCGGGATCCCGTTTGTTCAGGAGCCTGTCCGAAAATGTCTTTCTTCCCCAGTTCGGCGTTATTTTTTGAAAATAAAAGGCCAGATCTCTCATACTGGTAAAAAAATGGTAAAAACTGTTCCTCTTCCCAACGTGCTCTCAACCTCGATATTGCCGCCATGGGACTGGATAATCCCGTAGGAGACCGAAAGTCCCAAACCCGTACCGTCATGCCCCTTCGTACTGAAAAAAGGATCGAAAAGTTTCTCTATATTCTCTTCCGGAATACCGCAGCCGGTATCCTCGATCCGGACATAAATGCGATCCTTTGCTGCATTCAATCCCGTCTTTATGAACAACTTCCCCCCTTGCGACATAGCTTGGTTTGCATTGACTATCATGTTAATGATAACCTGCCCAATCTGGGAAGCATCCATCAATGCTTCCGGGAGGTCAAAATCATACTCTTTAATTATCTCAGTCTCTTTAAAATCGACATTGTGTTCAATCAGGGCGGTAGTTCGGTTAATAACTTTGTAAATTTGATGCATTTCCTTTTGCGGATCAGAAACCCTGGCAAAATCCAATAGTTCCTTGACAATTTTGGAACATCGCGTGGCCTCTTGAATGACAGTTTGACAATCCTCAACCAGGCCATCGTCCAGGCGTGGATCCCCGGAAAGGAGAGAGGCGTGAATCATAATTCCCGTAAGTGGATTATTGAGTTCGTGTGCGATTCCTGCAACAAGTTCTCCGAGGGACGCAAGTTTTTCTGAGCGCACAAGAACCGACTGCATCTCCTTTATTTCACGCGTGCGCTCCTCCACCCGAATCTCCAATGTTGCCGCCCACTCATCCTGTTCATCCCGGTTTTTTTTCAGCTTACCGGTCATCTCATTGAACGCCTCAGCAAGCTCCCCCAACTCATCCCCCTGCACGACATCGACAAGGCTCCAATCACCCTTTCCGACAGCTCGGGTATGTTCCAGCAGCACGTGAACCGGCTTAACAATCAATTTTTTGGTAAGCAAGGTCAGACAAAGCGAGATGGAGAGAATCAGGAAAAGAATCTGAACAACAGTATTATTGCGATAACTGCCGATCATCGAGAGCATCGGGTCGGCAGAGATGGTAATGTCCAAAACACCCAGAAGCTGCGTCTCCTTAGAGTGGGCATGGCATGCACCAGTCCAACAGGTTTTTTCGTTATATATAGGTCTGATCAGACCGAGAACCTTTTTCCCGTTACTGTCAAGAAATATTCTGCTTCGAACCAAGGGGGAGGGATCCTCCAGAGAAACTTGGCATTGGGACAGAGGAAAAGGCCCCTCCTCCATAGACATTTCGTTGTTATGGCAGGCCATACATGCCGGATCCCGCCCCTTATCAAGAGTGGCGCCAATCTCAGTTCCTCGAGTGGAAAAAGCCATCATTCCTTCCCGGTTAAGGATCCTGATACGCTCAATCCCCTTCTGTTTGCCCATCTCACCGATTGCAACCTGTATCTGCCCCCGATCATTTTCCAACATCTGATGAAAAACGGCTCTAAATATGATTTCGCTCAGATGATCAAGATCTGATACAGCGCTCTTGAAAAAAGCGTGTCTGAGAGTGGATATATTGAAATAGCCAAAAAGGGCCGAGGTGAACAAAAGAATAATTCCCGTAATCAAAGAGATCTGAACGATCAGTTTTAGGCGCATACCCGTTTACCTCCTAAGGGGGATCCTACTATTCAGAATGGTCTCTCACGGAAACACCCTGTTTTTTTAACATTGCTTGAAAATTGGGCCGCAACATCCCGACATCCTTGGCCGCCCGGGTGACATTCCAGTTATTTCGCTCAAGAGCCTGAAGAAGAAACGCGCGTTCAACCGGTCCGACTGCTTTTTCCCTGACCTGTCTCTTGGCCTCCTTCAGGCTCTCTGAGCTCTGGGGAACGGACTCCGTAATAATTTCAGGATAATCGGTGATAGTGGTACTACTGGAGGCAGGCTGAATTTCCAGATCCTCGGGTTGGATGAGCTTAGTACGAGTGAGCACGACTGCTCTTTCGATAATATTTTCCAACTCTCTGACATTTCCGGCAAAAGGATGCCGCTCCAGAATGGACATGGCGGCCGGTGACATTCCATGGATCTCTTTGCCGATCTCCTCGGAGAATTTTTTCAGGAAATGGTTGACAAAAAGAGGAAGATCCCCTTCTCGATCACTTAAAGGGGGCAGGTTGACCGGGATGATGTTCAGCCTGAAGAAGAGATCCTGGCGAAAAAGCCCTTCCTTGACCATATCATTCAGCTCTCTGTTGGTAGCGGTTATGAGACGGATGTCAACAGGGATGGGTTTAGTTCCCCCGATAGGAGTTATTTTAAATTCCTGGAGAACCCGCAATAATTTGCCCTGGGTAGCCAGACTGATGTTGGAAATTTCATCCAGAAAAAGGGTTCCTCCGTCAGCGACTTTGAACAGACCCATCTTGGTCTGTACGGCCCCGGTAAAGGATCCCTTGACATGACCGAAGAGCTCGCTTTCCAGAAGGTTCTCGACCAGGGAGGTGCAATCGACTGCGACAAAAGGTTTATTACAACGCAAGCTGTTTTTGTGAATAGCCTTGGCCACCAACTCCTTCCCGGTTCCGCTCTGACCGGTGATAAGCACCGTACTATCGGTAGGAGCAACCTGCCTGATTCTGCCATAAACCCTCTGCATCGCTTCGCTCTCTCCGACAAATATCTCAAAACCATTCAGACTTGGTCCAACCACTGGATGCGCCCGTTGCATTTGGACGGTTCGCTGTTCCAGCGCTTTTTCGACCATCCCGACCACCTGATCGGGTGTAAAAGGTTTGGAAATATAATCAAAAGCCCCGTTTTTCATGGCCTCCACGGCGGTATCCACAGTGGAATACCCAGTGATGATAATGACTGGCACATCCGACTGCAGGATTTTAATCGCTTTTAAGACCTCTATGCCATCCATTCCCGGCATTTTAAGATCCGTAATAACGATGTTAAATGGCACTTTCTGAAGCTTTTCTATGGCCTCAAAACCACTTTCAGCCGCCTCCGCCTGATAGCCCCGGCCCTCCATGACCCGGCAAAGACCTCTCCTGATCACCGCTTCGTCATCAACTACAAGCACCTTTATACCTGTCATACCTCTACTCCTGTGATTTCATCACTATTTTCATCGACTCTTTCAGGACTCTTGTACTTATCTTCACACGCACAGTATAACTAAGAAGTTAATTTTGTCAACTATATAAAATATAAATCATCTATATTTATGCTGAATAGTTACCTTGCTTTTTTGTCCGGCAGTCTATAGAATAAGATTATATCTTGAACGGCAATATTTAGAGATGCAATTTTTCATAGGCAGCAACCTGGGAGGTTCTCCGACAGCCCCCTAAAAAAAGAGTAACATTATGCATGAGACTCAGGCGAAGACCAAAGTTTTACGTTACCGATGGCTAATCTTTGCGATCCTGGCCCTAGCCTATTTCTTCGTCTACTTTCACCGCCTTTCCCTTTCAGTAGTGGCCGATACTCTGGTTCGGGAATTCGATACCTCGGCCAGCGTTATGGGGCTTTTGGGTTCGGTCTACTTCTATTGCTACGCCTGCATGCAACTGCCGGCCGGGCTGATGGCTGACTCCCTGGGACCGCGCAAGACCGTAACCTTTTTCCTATTAATTGCGGCCGCCGGCAGTTTGATCTTTGGCCTGGCGCAGAGCATCTCGGTGGCCTTTGTCGGCAGAGTACTGGTCGGCTTTGGGGTCTCGATGGTCTTTATCCCGACGATGAAGATCCTTTCGCAGTGGTTTCGGGTACGTGAGTTCGCAATTATGGCGGGCATTCTCAATGCCGTCGGCGGGATCGGGGCCATGGCTGCGACCTGGGTTCTGGCCCTGATAACAGCTCGTTTCGACTGGCGGATAGCCTTTGAAGTCATCGGTTTGCTGACCTTTGTCTTAGTCGTTTTGGTTTGGCTCCTGGTAAGAGATCGACCCTCCGACAAAGGTTGGCCCTCATTAATCGAAATCGATTTCGGTAGCCGGAAAACAGTTACAACCCCAAAAACGATCGGCCTTTGGGAAGGAGCGCGCCAGGTTGCTACTGAAAAATATTTCTGGCCGGTGGCCCTCTGGTTTTTCCTTGATTGCGGCATCTTTTTCGGCTTCGGCGCCCTCTGGGGCGGCCCCTATCTGATGGATATCTATGGCATGACCCGGTCCGAAGCCGGTTCGATCTTAAGCATGATCGCCTGGGGAATGATTATCGGCAGCCCCCTTCTAGGCTATCTTTCGGAAAAGGTTCTACGCAGTCGCAAAAAAGTGATAATCTCCTGTACGGCCATCCTCACGACTGAGATGGTAGTGCTGGCGCTCTTTCCCGCCAGCCTGCCGACACCGGCCCTCTACCTGGTTTTCTTTATCTTTTCGTTTTCCGCTTCAGCAATCGTCGCGATCGGTTTCACAACCACCAAAGAACTTTTCCCGGTAGCCATCGCCGGAACCTCAGTCGGTACCGTCAACCTCTTTCCGTTCCTCGGCGGGGCGGTCTTCATGCCCTTACTCGGCAAAACACTTGATGCCTACCCCAAAACTGCGGCCGGACACTATGACCCTCAAGCCTACTCTCTTCTCTTGTATCTACTCTGCGGAGCGGCCGTGCTCGCCCTGCTCTGCTCCTTTTTTATGAAGGAGACCTACAGAGCCGAACATTCAAGTAATTAAAGAGAGCATATTGGTACGGCTGACGATACCAATAACTTTGCGTTCTTCATCGATTACCGGCAGGAGATTAACTTTTTGGGAGATCATCAGTTCAGCAATCTCTTCGATCGGGGTCGAGCCCACAACGGTCAAACAATCCCGGCTGTAGAGATCAGCTACGGTACTGGCAGTCAACTTTTTCAAATCCTTGTCCATCTTAAAAGGATTCTCGAAAAAAACCACCGCATCAAGTAGCGTCACAAAAGTCGGAATATGAAGGGGTTTCTCCGTAAACAAAAGATCAGTCTCAGTCACAATCCCCAGCAAAAAACCATTGTCATCCACC
>JAYEMC010000386.1:0-10005 GCA_034717935.1 Pseudomonadota bacterium
CAGCATGGCTAACTATGACTATGATATAGGCATTATCGGTGGTGGAGCTGCGGGACTTACGGTGGCTTCCGGGGCCGCTCAACTTGGCGCAAAAACCTTACTTATAGAAAAAGAAAGGATATTGGGTGGCGATTGTCTCCATTATGGTTGCGTACCCAGTAAGACCCTGATCAAAACCGCCCACGTCTATCATCTCATGAAAAACGGGCCAAAATTTGGCCTGCCTGAAATTGAATTGCCGCCGGTTGATTTTTCTGCCGTCGCCGACCGAATCCAATCGGTAATCGGTGCCATCCAAAAACATGACTCGGTAGAACGCTTCTGCCAGCTCGGCGTCCAGGTTGAATTTGGCAATCCTGAATTCAACGACGAACATGCTATTAATCTGGACGGCAGATCAATTTCCGCCCGCACCTGGGTGATCGCCACCGGATCTTCCTCGGCCGCCCCTCCGGTTGCAGGCCTTGATCAGACACCCTATCTCACCAACCGTGATATTTTTCGACTCAAAAAGCTTCCCGACTCAATGATCATTCTCGGAGCCGGGCCGATTGCCACCGAAATGGCGCAAGCCTTCTGCCGACTCGGCACTAAAGTGACGGTAATCCAGCGCAGCGGCCAGATATTAAGTAAAGAAGATCAAGACCTGGCCGACATTGTGCAACAGGTTTTAGCGGCGGAGGGGGTTAACTTTCAAATGAACACGGCTGTCGTTCGGGTTAAAGATCTCGGCTCCGAACGAGAGGTGGTGGTAAAAAAACAATCGGGTAAAACTATAAGTCTCAAAGCCGAAACCATTCTTGTGGCCATGGGCCGGGCTCCCAATGTCGCCGGGCTGGGCCTTGAAAAAATCGATATGCCTTTCGACCGTAAGGGCATCAAGGTGAACCGCTACCTGAAAACCAGCCATAAACATATCTATGCGGCCGGAGACGTTATCGGCGGCTATCAATTCACGCATGTGGCCGGCTATGAGGGTGGAGTAGTTCTAAGTAATGCCATTTTTCACCTGCCCAAAAAAACCAATTACACCCATGTACCCTGGTGCACCTACACGCATCCGGAACTGGCCGGCATCGGCATGAATGAAACAAGTGCCAGGGCGGCCGGTATCGACTACTCGGTGTGGAGCGAAAAGTTCAACGATAACGATCGAGGGCTGAGCGAAGGAGAGAGTGTCGGCCGGATCAAATTGCTGCTCGACAGCAAAGAGAAACCCCTTGGCGTTCAGATTCTGGGGCCTCAGGCCGGCGAACTGTTAAGTGAATGGGTGGCGATCATGAACGGCAATGTCGGTTTATCAAAAATTGCCTCAGCCATCCACCCCTATCCCACCCTGAGCGAGATTAACAAAAAAGTGGTGGGTTCGGTTTTTTCACAAAAAATATTTTCGGACAGAGTTCGTAAGGGCCTCAAATTTTTCTTCAACTTCAAAGGCCGGGCCTGCACCTGCGGTCATGATATTGCTTGCGAAAAGGAGCAATAACCGATGGCCGGCCTAAGCACCCTTACCACCAAATCTAAATATGGAGGAGTTATGCCAATTTCCAGATTTTTCGCCATCGGAGCTCTGCTCCTATTGGTCACCATGCCCCTTCTTTCCTGCTCCGACAAACCCCCTGCAAACCTCGGAATCTCCGACTCCAAACTGGCCCCCTGCCCAAAATCGCCGAACTGCGTTTCAAGTGATGCCCGTGACAGCAAGCACAACACTCCTCCACTTCAACTTATTATGCCACCCTCAGAAGCCTTTCAAATAGCTCGGGAACTCGTGTTGAAGTTACCTCGTACTCGTATTATAAATGAGACATCAGAATATCTTCACGCTGAATGCAAAAGCGCCCTTTTCGGCTTTGTTGACGACCTGGAACTCAATCTGCGCCCCACCGAAAGGATAATTGCGATCCGCTCAGCCTCACGTTTGGGCTATTCAGACTTCGGTGTCAATCGACGCCGAGTTACAGAGTTACGTAATTCTCTCATCAGTCGAGGAGCCGTACAATAAAATAAAACACCTCAATATATTGTTACTGATTGCGGTTCCGGAAATATCAATAACAACCCACACCACTTTTGCCGAAACCGTCAGCACTACCAGTATACTCCCTTTGGTCGTATAACTTCATTGAGAATCGCCTAAAACCTAGCGAAAACGGGAATCAGATCTTTTTCCAGCAATATCCTCTTCACTAGCTTTGACCCAGCCGTCTTGAGATGACGTTACCTGATCAAATTTTGCCACATAGGGCTTGATATCGAGCAATGGCGTACCGTCCAGAACATCAACCCCTTCAATTACCAGCGTGCTACCTTTAACTTCCAACAACCGGACAATTGACAAACCGATATGGTTGGGCCGAACCGGAGCTCTAGTGGCATAGACACCTCTTTCAACCACATCCACAAAAGGAATTACTTTCAGTTTCGTTGTTCGACATTCATGAAATTTATAGATCAGGTAGATATGACTGAAACCTTCCAAATCCTGCAGGCCGTCTAAATACTCATCATCAAGCACGACTCTACCCACCTTTCCAACCGCACTTTTAGGTTGAATCGGCATCTTCTCAAGTTCTTTAAAGGGCGAATAGATAACCCCAATCGGTTTTATCATGATTGTTGACCTCTCGATTACATCCATCAGCAATAGACAATGCTACAGCAACATCATTCAACAATAAATGATTCTAGCTGGTCGAAGATTAAAGATAATGAAAGAATATCAGAAGAGATACTGGAGTCAAAGGATTCTGTCAACACCCAAACCTTTTAAATTTGAAACCATTGAAAGCGTTGCTTCCAACAAGATGGATTGAGAAAAATTACTTGACAATAATAGCATACCAAGATAGTAGGGTAAGATTTGCCTGGTTACACCCATGTTCCATCGCGGGTTCATTTTGCTTTTATATTTTACCTGTAACCCCCTTCAATTTTAAGGTTTAGCAACTTGCCTCGATTAATGCCTAAAAAAGTGATGGCTTGGCTCTTAGTCGCTACCTGCTTCTTCTCATTTGGCGGCGGTCTGGGTCGAGCTGTAATCTGTTTTGACCGGCATGGTTGCGTTGAGCTTGAACTTTTGTACAGCGGCGACCACTGTTTAACCGAACATCTTCAAGGGCGCCATAAACATCACGGACACAATCATCAGGAAGATAATCCCGGCCAGAAGAACGTATTTAACTGTACTTCGACAGATTGTTGCTGTTCGGCTTGCGATGATATTGAAGTCTCATTACAACTTTTTGCCCCACGCCGAAAACAGCTTAAAAGTAGCATCGATTTTAGTGTAAAACCAATTTTCCAACCTTCAACTTGTACACCTCTAGTTATTTCCACAAAAACAATTGCCCCCAACCCCGCACCCCTTTCAGTTCCAGACCCATCTATTGCCCTCCTGCAAAGCGTAATTCTTCTGATTTGAGTTTCACCCTCCACTCTACTCACCATAAATCTATTGCAAATAGAGGCGAACTTTGCTTCGCTCTCGTTCCGTTTAAATTCCTGCATCGGAACATTCGCCTACGGCCGAATAACCCGGCAGTCATTTATCATGAATGGGGTCAAATCTTGACAATGGCTGTTGGTAGTTTTTCGACTTGTCCGATTATCTCGATACGCCATAGTCAAGAATTAACCCCGCCCGAGATAAAATGAAGTCTTTGTCGCGGTTTTTGTTCGACCGGCCTCGGCTGGGGTCATTTCTTGACACTTGGCGGCCGTAAGGTTCGCGCAAATCCTAAAGTATTACCCCGCCATTTGTCAAGATGTGACCCCGTTAATGTGGGCGAAGCAAAGTTCGCTGATTTTCGCGGCAACTTAAGCATCAATTATAACAAAACCGAATATTTGGTTATATTTACAATTTGTATTTAAAATACGGAGGATAACTGTGACAATTTTCAAATACCTTCTGCTTGCCCTGTTTATCTCCCTCCCTTTTAACGGGTTTGCCGAACCGGGTTCCGGTTTACCTGAAAAAAGGCCGTGGGGAGCAAAACTGCCAGCCTATCAAGCATCCGACAAAGATAAAAACGCTGACGGATTTCCAGCATTTACTCAGGCTGCCGAATTGACTCTTTCCCAAGCCTTGACTCTGGTTCTGGCCCAAAACCCCGAATTGGCCGCTTTTTCCTGGGAGGTCAAGGCTCATCAGAGCTTGGTACGGCAGGCAGCATTACTGCCCAACCCGGAAATTGAACTAGGGGTTGAAAATATTTTGGGTGAAGATGAAACTTGCAGTTTCAAATCGGCTGAAACCTCTCTGCGATTAAGTCAACTCATTGAGCTTGGCGGTAAACGTGCCAGCCGGCGGCAAATTGCCGACCTTGAACGTGACCTTGCGGGCTGGAACTATGAGACTACCCGTCTCGACATTTTAGCGGCTGCCAACAAAGCCTTTTTTGAGCTTCTCTCAGCTCAGGAATGGATGCAGCTGGGCCAGGAAAACCTGCAACTGGCGGAGGAGGTTTTCAACACCGTAAATATCCGAGTTCAGGCCGGCAAAGCCTCGCCCCTGGAAAAGAGTCGAGCACTGATAGCTGTCAGCAAAAATCGTATCGCCTTAAATAATTATGAGCGAAAACTGGAGGCAGCCCGCCATAATTTAGCCTCTACCTGGGGATCCACTAAACCACATTTTGCCAAGGCGGTCGGGAACCTTGAAAAGATAAGTAAGCCACCGAGCCTGACAAGTATTGCTCTACGATTAACGAAAAACCCTGAAATTGCCCGGCAGCAAACCGAAATCGAGTTGCAAAATGCAAAACTAAGTATGGCGAAATCGCTCGCAGTACCCGATGTGAATGTGGGTGTCGGCGTCAAGCGCCATGAAGAGATAGACGATTACACGTTTCTCTTCGGGGTCTCCATGGCCCTGCCGGTTTTTGATCGCAATCAAGGAGGCATCAGCGCCGCAAAAGCCGAAGTGTCCACCAAAAAGAGTAAAAACCGAACCATAGAGGTCGCAATTAAAACTGACCTGAGCCAAAACTATGAGGATCTCCAAGCTGCATACACTGAAGCAAGCTCTCTACAAGACCGAATTTTGCCGGTGGCAAAGGAGACCTTTGAAGCGATAAATTGGGGCTACCGGCAGGGGCAATTTGAATTTTTAGACGTGCTCGATGCCCAGAGAACCCTGATTGAGCTGCGAGAACAACTGATTGACAGCCTCCAAGGGTACCATGCCAAGAAAATCAGCATCGAGCGCCTGATTGGACAGGAAATCACGCAAATAAAAGACGCAACTTTATGACTTATTGTAACAGTTTCTTTTGTTTTAAATATCCAAGAATAAACTCAAATCAGAAAATCGAGTAAACGAGTAATTTAATTATTACAAATTGAGGAAAATTATGAAAAGTTTAAAGAGACCACAAAGCTTAAATCTGACAAAGATTATCGCCCTGATAACTATCTTTTCAGTATTGAGCTTTAGCCCACAACCACTTTGGGCTCAGGAAAGTAACGAGCACGACCATCATGACCACAGCAACTGCAGCCATACTAATGAGATGAAATCTCATTATCCGGCTGCAGACAAGCATAACCATGATAAGCATGACCATGACAACCATGACCAACACAGTGCGGAAAAGCATGAAGACCACCCCGACTGCAACCATGACCATTTAAGCCATACCCCCGACATCTCCAACCCACCGTCTCCGGAAAGTTGCCCCGATTCAGTAATCAATATGTCGGCTGCAGAGATGAAGCGTTTTGGCATTGTCGCTGAAAAGGCGAAAACCAACAAACTGGAGGTTACCGTAAAGGTTCGGGGCGAGATTACAATTAACAGTGACCGTACGACCCATATCGTCCCCCGGGTATCCGGTATTGTCTTAAAGGTTTACCGCGCCCTTGGAGATTTTGTTGAAAAAGGGGGCGTTATGGCAATCATCGAAAGTCGGGAACTGGCAGATGCCAAAACCGATTATCTGAGCGCTATTAAACATCTCGAATTAGCTGAAATCGTTTTTCAACGTGAAAAAAAATTACGGCGCAAAAAAGTCAGCTCCGAACAAGATCTCCTCGCCGCCAAACAGGCTTTCACCGAAGCTGAAATAGTGCTGCAAAATTGCGAACAGAGGCTGAAAATATTAGGTTTTAATAAAGCGAAGCTCAAGAAACTGCCGACCGAACCGGTTACAGAGTTGAGCCGGTTTGCGGTACGATCCCCCTTTACCGGCCGTATCATCAAAAAAAATATCGTTCTGGGCGAGGTGATCACCGATGCGAAAGAGATATTTATCGTCGCTGACCTGACTACCGTCTGGATCGACCTTGATCTCTATCGAAAAGACTCAGACAGCGTAAAAAAAGGTCAAAAAGTAATTATTACGCTACCCTCTCAAAGACAGTTGCCGGATGCCGTCATCGATTACGTCGCCCCTCTGGTTGATGAAAAAAACCGCACCACCATGGCCCGGGTCATCGTCAACAATGAGGATGAAAAGTTGCGTCCGGGTACTTTTATCACGGCTGAAATTGTTACAAAAGAGATTGAGGCCGGAGTGGTTATTGATAGAGACATCCTCCAAGAGGTTGGCGGCAAAACGTGTGTTTTTGTTCAGGATGAACACGGTTTTGAGCCTCGTCCGGTAAACCTGGGTGAAACTAATGCGAAAAAAGTGGAGATCATCGCCGGTCTTTTTCCGGGAGACCTGGTGGTCGTAAAAAATGGTTTTCGTCTCAAAGCGGCCCTGGAAACCGGCGTTGGTTCCGGCTGCGGCACCCCCGGCCATGTCCATTAGCAACGATTCTCCTTTAAGCCGGTCTGGGGTTGTTTTCTCCCCTCTTTAGTCTCTAAAACGGAGTTTATAAATAATGATTGCAAAACTGCTACAATTTTCACTGAAATATAAGCTTTTGATGCTTATCCTTTTTTTAACGGTCTGTAGTGCCGGGGCCTTGTCATTTACGCGCATGTCAATTGATGCCTTTCCCGACATCAGCCCGAACCTGGTTCAGGTTTTTGCTGAAGTTGAGGGGATGGCGGCCGAAGAGTGTGAACAGTTTGTCACGCGCCCTGTCGAAGTCATCATGCGCGGAATACCCGGCGTCACCAAAATCCGCTCCCTCTCATCATTTGGTCTGGCGACCATCAATATCTACTTTGACGATAAAACCGACATCTATCGTTCCCGGCAGCTGGTTTCGGAACGACTCAAAGAGGCGGAAGAGGCAATCCCCGAAGGGGTTATGCCGCACGGTCTCAAGATGGGCGCGATCGTCAGCGGCATGGGTAAAATTTTAGGTTACTATTTAGGAGCCGACGACTATGACATTACCGAACTGCGCACCCTGCAGGAGTGGATTGTTAAACGTGAACTGCAGACCGTGCCCGGGGTTGCCAAAGTCATCAGTCAGGGCGGCCATGTCCGTCAATACCAGATTAAAGTCAACCCTGATCTCCTGACCGCCTATGATCTGACTTTAGATGAAGTGGTTGCGGCAGTCCGTCGCAATAATCACAATCTCGGCGCCGGAATTATCGAGCGCGGCTCGGAAGAGTTGATCGTGCGCAGCCTGGGCCTCTTGGGCTCAGTTGGTGATCTTAAAAATACGGTTATCACGACTCGCGAAAAGCGGCCGATTTTTATCAGCGATATCGCCACCGTCGAGAAGGGGAAAGCTTTTCGACGCGGAGTTTCGCTATTAAATGCCGAGAAAGAGATTGTCAGCGGCACCATCTATAAAACCCATGGCGCCAACTCCTTTGCGGTTATCGGCGAGGTCAAGAAACGACTTGAAAAAATCAACCAATCACTGCCGCAGGGTGTAAAAATTGTCACCTACTACGACCAGGCGGATCTAGTCAAAAACAGTATCAACACTGTGCGCAACGCCCTCTCTCTTGGTCTTTTAATGATCTCCATCGTGACCTTAGCTTTTTTGCGCAATTGGCGTAATTCACTGGTGGTTGTCGGAGCCCTGCCTTTTGCGACACTCTTTGCCGCAACCCTGCTCTATTACCAGGGAATTCCCGGCGATCTCCTCTCTTTTGGCGGCATTGCCATCGCTTTGGGGATGATCGTTGATGCGACCATCATCATGGTCGAAAGATTGCAGTCGGCCTTTGCTCATGAAAATAAAAATGAAAAGGCCTCACCCGGCCCCCTGATTCTGCGTGCCGCCCAGGAGGTTGCGACACCCATATTTTTTGCCAGTGCGATCATTATCATCGTCTTTTTGCCGATCTTTACGTTAGGCGAAGTTGAAGGCAAAATGTTTCGCCCGCTGGCGATCGCGGTTACCGCAACCATGATTGGCGCCCTGACCTATGCTTTGATGATTGCCCCAGTTCTTTTTCGTCTTTTGCGCCCCAAAAGTAATCAACAAAATGAGCCTGATCACAGCAAAAATGCTCTGTTACAACATTATCGGGGTGTCTTAAGCTGTTTCCTTGAACGCCGCTGGTTAGTTACATTAATCATCGTCGTCCTGCTTTTTTCCGGCGGCCTGACCTTCGCAAAACTCGGTAAAGAGTTTGTCCCGACTCTGGAGGAGGGAACCTTACAGAGTCTCGCCTATATGAACCCCAATATCTCTTTAGAAGAGATCACCACGACCGCAAAAGAGATGGCTAAAGAGATGAAAGCCTTCCCCGAAGTTAAAGAGGTTGTCGTTGATATCGGTTATGGAGAGGTCGGCCCCCATATGCACCACACCAATTACGCCTGTATGAATATCACTTTGCAACCAAAAACCAAGTGGCAAACAAACTCAAGCCAAGATGAGTTGATTGAGCTTATTGACCAGCGAATCAAAGATTTTCCCGGTGTTTCGACAACTTTTTCCCAACCGATCAAGCATGAAATTGATGGCCTTATCGGCGGTGCCGGCAGCAGTGTGGTAGCTAAACTTTTTGGCGATGATTTTGACACTTTGCTGGAGAAAGCCGCAGAAATCAGCGAGGTTCTAGCCCATATAGAGGGGGTTGCCGATCTTCGTACCGAACAGGTTGATGGCCAGACCCAGTTGCAGATAAGCATAAAACCGGAAGCCGGAGCCCGGCATGGCCTGAGCAAGGACGAAGTGCAACGGACAATTTCGCGCGCCATCGCGGGTGAAACCGTAGGCCAGATTTTCAAAGGGGAACGGATGTTTGACATTACGGTGCGTTTTAACAAAGCGTCGCGTAATTCGATCGATGCCGTAAAAAAACTTCTCCTTAAAACTCCCAGCGGTTACAATGTTCCGCTTGAAGAGTTGGCCGAGATTGAAACCGTCCCCGGCTTACGCCAGATCAGCCGCGAGGATACCCGGCGCTTCATCTCCATTCAAAGCAACGTTCGAGGCCGGGATTCGGGCAGTTTTGTCGACGAGGCCCAACGCCAAATTGCCGAAAAAGTTGTACTGCCCCCCGGTTATCACTTGGCCTGGGGCGGCCAATTTGAGTTGCGGCAAGCCGCGAACAAAAGGTTGCTGTTGGTTATCCCTTTAACCCTGTTCTTAGTCATGGTCATGCTCTACGGACTTTTCAACTCCTTTAGCAATGTAATCCTGGTGATGCTCAATATCCCCCTGGCTCTGGTCGGCGGCGTCATAAGTCTTGCTATTTTTCAGGAGAATCTAAGTATTCCGTCATCCATCGGCTTCATTGCCCTGTTCGGCATCGCCTTAACCGATGGTCTGGTTCTGATCTCTCGCTTTGAGCACCTGAAAAGTAAAGGCTACGATCTCAGAAAAAGGGTGCTTGCCGGTTGCAGCTCCAAACTGAGGCCGGTCTTGATCACAACCATCACCACCGCCGTCGGTCTGCTGCCACTGATTTTCAGCAGCAGCACCGGTTCGGAAATTCAACGCCCCTTAGCCGTGGTTGTCGTCGGCGGCATCTTCTCATCAACCCTGCTAACGTTGATCGTCATCCCGACTCTTTATGAACAATTTACCGAGAGGTGGCAAAAAGGGTAATTAACTACTTTTATCGTAACTATTCAGCTAACCCGCAAATTCAGGGGACACAATCCCGATTTCCTTCGGAGAATCGGGTTATGT
>JAYEMC010000387.1:0-1930 GCA_034717935.1 Pseudomonadota bacterium
GTGTCTGAAAAATAACGACGACGCAGAAGATCGGACTTTTTACTTAGCCATCAATGACAGACGGGAGCTGGGGTTAAGTGTAAGATCATCAATTAATCCGGCCGCCAGACGGCGGCGGCCGACGAGCCCGATCATCGCCGCATTGTCGGTACAGAATTTCGGTGGGGCGAGAAAAAAATCGACCCCTTGCAATCGAGCCGCATCACTCATCCGCTGCCGCAGATAACCGTTACAGGAAACGCCGCCGGCCATAGCCACATTTTTAATCTGATAACGTTCAGCTGCAGCATACGTTTTGCGCACTAAAACTGCGGTCACCGCCTCCTGAAAAGAGGCGGCCACATCACTGACAAAAGTCTCAGCAATCAGTTCACCGGACAACTTTTTCTGCCGCGCCAGAGCCGTTCGCACCGCTGTTTTCAAGCCGCTGAAACTGAAATCAAGGGACTCTTTACCGAGCCAGGCTCGAGGCAATTTTATCGCTTCGGGATCGCCGGATTGAGCTCTTTTTTCAATCACCGGCCCCCCGGGAAAACCGAGATCCAGCATCCGAGCAACTTTGTCGAAAGCTTCACCGGCAGCATCATCAATGGTGCGTCCGAGAAGTTCATAGTCATGCCAATCACGGGCCAGATAGAGACTGGAATGGCCGCCGGAAACAACCAGGCCAATAAAAGGAAAGGTCAAATCGGGATTGGTCAATAGAGGTGAAAGGAGGTGGCCTTCGACATGATTGACGCCGACCAAGTCGATATTTCGGGCATAAGCCAGAGATTTAGCATAGGCAACACCAACCAACAATGAGCCGACCAGCCCCGGCCCATTGGTCACACAAACCGCCTCAACATCCTCAAGCGTAGTCTGAGCTTCAAGCAAAGCCTGCTCAACCACCCAACGGATATTTTCACAATGGCGGCGCGAAGCCAGTTCCGGGACGATACCGCCATAGAGTTCATGAAGCGCCACCTGGCTCGACACGATACTGGAAAGCACTCGGTTGTCATCACCGAGAACCGCCGCGCAGGTATCATCACAAGATGTTTCAATTGCTAGTAAAGTCATAGCGCTCTTTTAACCCATTTACCGGGTTGGAACAAGAGAAAAGAAAAAATCAAATTTGAAGTTCTTTACGAAGACGTAACAGTTCAACCCGGTCATCAAAGAATACTTTAGTTCCGGCAATGTCCTGATAATCTTCATGCCCTTTACCGGCCACTAAAAGAATATCCCGGTTTTTCATCATTTTGACGGCCGCCTCAATGGCCTGACGACGATCAAGAATAACCTCACAGGAGGTCTGCGCCGGAATACCGGAAACAATTTCTTTGGCGATTTTTTGTGGATCTTCATGACGGGGATTATCATTGGTAACAATAACGTGATCCGCATAGGCGGCCGCCACCCGACCCATACGCGGCCGCTTATCACGATCACGGTCGCCGCCGCAGCCGAAAACAACAATCAGACGGCGATGCGGCACCCTTTTAAGCGTCTGTAAAACCTTGAGCAGCGCATCATCGGTATGGGCGTAATCAACCAAAGCCAGAGATTTACCGGGAAAGGCCTCCACCTGCAAACGCCCCGGAACTCCGGAGGTTGAAGCAAGAGCCGCCGTCACTTCGGCCCAGGAGATGCCCAAACCGCGAGCCATCAGGGCCGCCGCCGCCATATTATCGGCATTATAACGACCAATCAACGGCGCTCGCCAGCGCCGCGCCTCATAAGCGCCGGTTAATTGACAAACCTGACCAAATATACCTTCCCGAACCACACGTAAATGGTAATCAACATCCCGGCGTAAACGTCCCCAGGAAAAAACCCGACGACCAGCCACCTCCCTTTGCAAACGGCGGCCAAAACGATCATCACCATTAACCACGATCACCGCATCATCAGCCAACAAACCCTGAAAAAGTACCCGTTTTGCCAA
>JAYEMC010000388.1:0-1929 GCA_034717935.1 Pseudomonadota bacterium
GAAAAGTGAGACAGCTTTGATCTGCTGTGGGGCGATGACCGGAACCGCCCGCGTCGCGGTTGAAAATTTAAGAGAAAACGGAACTTCAATAGATCTTTTTAAATTACGTCTCTTACGCCCTTTTCCTAATCGAGAACTGGCCGAAGCTTTAAAAGATAAAAAACGAGTCATAGTCTTAAACCGTGCCTGTTCCTACGGTGTCGGCGGCACCCTGAGCCAGGAGATTCGCGCGGCACTCTATAATTTGCAGCAGCGACCGCTGGTTAATGATGTTATGATCAGTCTTGGCGGCAAGGAGGTTTTTCCCGAGACCATCGCCGAAATAGTTAAAAACCGGGAACAACTTTCAGAAATTAACTGCAACTGGCTTGAGAAATAAAATGAACAATACAAACACTTGGCAAGTTACAACGACTGAACATATGGAGTGTGGTCACATGGCCTGCCCCGGCTGCGGAGCTTCGTTGAGTATGCGCCACGCCTTGAAGGTTTTAGGCCCGCAAACCATTGTTGTCATGCCCGCCTGCTGTTGGGCGATTATTGCCGGCGGCCAACCGACTACGGCCCTTTCGGTTCCCCTGCTCCACACTCCCTTTGCGGTAGCGGCAGCAGCGGCCAGCGGGGTTCGCCAAGCCTTAAATGCCCAAGGGAGAAAAGGTATAGAAGTCCTGACTTGGGCCGGTGATGGAGGTACCTTTGATATCGGCCTGCAAGGTATTTCCGGAGCCGCCGAACGTCATGAAGATATGATCTACATCTGCTACGATAACGAAGCCTACATGAATACCGGAATTCAGCAATCATCCGCAACCCCGCATGGGGCCTGGACAACAACCACGCCTGGCGGCAAAGATTTTAAGTACGCCAAAAAAGACATTCTGGCCATCATCAAGGCTCACAATCCAAGTTATCTGGCCAGCGCGACAATCGCCTATCCGGAGGATTTCTACGCAAAACTTAAAAAAGCCAAAGCGGCCTCCGGCTTCCGCTTTCTCCATATCCTGGCCGCCTGCCCTTCTGGCTGGAAAATCGACTCGCAAGATGCCCTCAAAGTGACGCGCATGGCCGTCGAGAGCGGGGTTTTCCCGCTTCTTGAGATGGATAATAATGGAATTATACAACAAACCGTAAAACCTGCAAACCCGATCCCGGTCAAAGATTACCTGAAAGCTCAGGGACGTTTCAAAAAAATGTCGGACGCCGAGATTGCAATCTGGCAAAATGAGATAAACTGATACAATCTTTAATATTAGGATAAACAACCGTGAATTTTCTCAAAAAAATCTCTCAATTCATTGATGCCGTCAATGAAAAAACCGGCCTCTTTGCCGCGTGGCTGACTACTGTCATGGTGCTTACGGTGGTCTATGATGTGGTCATGCGTTACGGCTTCAAAAAAGGTAATATCGCAGTTCAGGAGATGGAATGGCATCTCTTTGCCATGGTTTTCCTGATCGGGGCCGCCTACTCCCTGAAAAAAGATGCCCATGTCAGAGTCGATATCGTCTACGCAAAATTAAGCACCAAACAGAAAGCCTGGATTGACTTGCTCGGAACTTTTATTTTCCTGATCCCTTTCTCTCTCATGATCATCTATTCCTGCAGAGGGTTTATCGAGAGTTCCTGGGCCGTCCGTGAAATCTCACCCGATCCCGGCGGCTTGCCGGGCCGCTACATTTTAAAAGCGATGATTCCGGCCGGATTTCTCCTGCTGATTCTGCAAGGAATCTCACAAGCAATCAAGAACCTCCTCGTCATCGTCGGCAAAGAGAGTGAGGTGGCCCAATGATTGATTTTTTCTACAACAACCTGGCCATGATCATGTTCTCCTCGGTCTTTGTTCTCCTGCTGCTGGGCTACCCGGTCGCTTTCACGATCGGCGGCACCTCTCTGTTTTTTGGCCTCATCGGTTTTGGCCCCGCTTTTTTC
>JAYEMC010000389.1:0-9920 GCA_034717935.1 Pseudomonadota bacterium
TGTTCATTCAGTTTTTTAATTCATTGTCCATAAGCGCCAGTAGCTCAGCTGGATAGAGCAACGGACTTCTAATCCGTAGGCCGCAGGTTCGAGTCCTGCCTGGCGCGCCAATAAAATCACGGGGTTAGCCGACGCATGTTGTTTAAGCTTCTCTAGTATTTGGTTTCAGGTAACAAGATGGGTAACAAGATTTTAAATCATAATAGTTTTTAGTTTAGCTATTTTTGCCTATTTATATTAGCTGCAAACATTATGGAGAGTAATGTATTCCTCTATTTTAATCAGAGGGTTGCAGGTTCGATCCCTGCACGGCTCACCAGTAATATTAAGCACTTATGGCGTTTTGCTGTAGGTGCTTTTTTTATTTGCATAATTGCGTCCGTCATTTTGTTCTAAAAAAAGCTACTTTTACTGCACAGGATAACCAATATGAAAAATACAAATGACCATCTCATGACATTAATCGATCTTAGCCGCCTACTTACCGACGCTGCCGGCAAACTCTCTGTTGCCTCTGGCTGGGTGCAATAGGAAGGCTTTCCAGCCCATTACCGTGAACGTGCTGCGGAACTGGAAGCTATAACCTCTCGCCTCACATCCATCCTCGTTGATCTTGATAAGCTTGCTGACAGTGATCCCGACTTGCTGGGTACGACTTCCGATATACGAGAAAAGATATTCAGGCAGACTGAGGGGGGTTATTCAGTCATAGGCCCGGCAAAAAGCGATTAGCCTCCACCACCATAGCCATAACTTGTATGGCGAGATTGCAAAGAATCCTAACCTAGTTTTCTATACTCCTACCGTTAGTTCTAGCTTGATAATTTTTTGAATACATTTATCTTGCAGCCATTTTGCTTTTTACAAAATACATAATAACTTTTTCATGGTATGGCTTTGACAGACGGGGGAAACGGTGTTAGATAGAGTGATGTAGAGTTAAAGTTAAATATTTATTGTGAAATATTGGGTCATGAAGAAATAACGGGAGACCATAATACATGACAGCAATCACTAGCACATTCAAATCCGGGGAACCTTCGTTGCCGGATATTTTAAGAGAAATCAATGATGGAAAGGTTCAGCTTCCCGACTTTCAACGTGGGTGGGTATGGGATGATGATCATATTGCATCGCTTATTGCCAGCATTTCACTATCCTATCCCATTGGTGCGGTCATGCTATTGCAGACTGGTGGTAATGGTGTACAGTTCCAGCCAAGGCTCATTCAGGGTGTGCAAATAGCTGATGATACCAAACCTGAATACTTGATTCTTGATGGTCAGCAGAGGATGACCTCGCTATATCTTGCTATGTCCAGTGGCCAACCTGTACCCACCACCACTAATAAAGGGAAAGAGGTAAAGAGGTACTATTACCTGGACGTTGTGAAAAGTCTGGATCCTAATGAGGACAGGTTGGACGCAGTGGTATCAGTTCCCGCTACCAAAATGGTAACCTCAGATTTCGGTCGGAAAATTGATCTCAATCTGACCACGCGGGAAAAGGAGTTTTCTCAATGTTATTTCCCACTAGAAATACTTTTTGACCAAACAGCCTACTCTGCCTGGAGGCGCGGCTTTCAGAAAATGTTTCGGAACGATGAAGATAAGTTGGACCTGTTTGACAACTTCGAGGCGGAAGTCGTAAACCGCTTCCAGAGCTACCGGGTTCCCACCATTGAATTGTTGCGCGACACACCAAAGGAAGCTGTTTGCCAGGTTTTTGAAAAGGTGAACATGGGTGGCGTAACTCTTACAGTTTTCGAACTTGTAACGGCAATGTTTGCGGCGGAAAACTACAATCTGAGGGAGGACTGGAACAGGCGCCAGGAACGTGTACGCGAGCAGGAAGTGCTGAAGGGAATGGATTCCACAGCTTTTTTAACTGCCGTGACCTTACTCTCATCCTATCAGAGAAATCGGGAGGATATCGCAAAACCTGTGACCTGCAAGAGGAAGGACGTACTTAAGCTTACCCTGAAGGATTACAAGATAAACGCGGATGCCATTGAGGAAGGATTGAAGAAAGCCGCACGATTTTTGTTCAGGGAAAAGATATTTGATTCCCGGACTTTGCCTTATTCTACCCAGCTGATTCCCCTTTCCGTTATTTGCACACTGCTGGGTAATAATTTTGAAATAGACACTATCCGTCGAAAACTGGCTCAGTGGTTCTGGTGCGGGGTATTCGGAGAGCTCTATGGGGGTGCCAATGAAACTCGCTTTGGCATGGATGTGCCTGACTTTATGAAATGGGTTGAGGGTAAGGACCAGCCTAGAACCATACGCGATTCGGGATTTTCCCCAACTAGACTTCTTTCCATGCAGTCAAGACAGAGTGCAGCCTACAAAGGCCTCATGGCTCTCCTTATGAAGGCCGGGAGCAACGATTTTTTAAGCGGTGATCCAATTGAGATCACTACTTACTTTGATCTTGCCATCGATATTCACCACATTTTCCCAAAAGCCTATTGTGAAGGTAAATATAAACGTAGCCTTTGGAATAGCTCTGTTAACAAGGCCCTACTTTCAGCCAAGTCCAACCGTATTATTGGTGGAAAAGCCCCCAGCGTTTACCTGACTAATATTGAGAAACAATCCAATATAGATAGTCCACGATTAGATAAAATTCTGAAAACCCATAAAATTGCCCCGGCACTTCTCCGGTCGGATTCATTTGAAAAATTCATCCGTGACAGAGCATCAAACATCTTGGACCTTATCGAGACTGCTATGGTCAAAAGGATTTCTGGAAGGGATTCTGACGAAGTAATCCATCAATATGGAGATAAGCTTAAATGATGGGAAAATGACTTCTTGATTTTTTAGTAGGCCGAAATGTCCAACCAAGTTAAGGTAGCCGAGGTGAAAAGCCGTACGGATGATTCGCAATATTAACCCAACATATTACCAAGAACTCGCCGCCCGGAGAAGAAAAGAATGGCAAATAAAGCAGCAAACAATAAAACAAATGGCTTTGAGCAGACTCTGTGGGATACGGCGAATAAGCTGCGGGGGTCTGTTTCTTCGGCGGACTATAAGCATGTAGTGCTTTCTTTGATCTTTTTGAAGTTTGCCAGCGACAAGTTTGAGGAACGGCGGCAGGAGTTGATCGATGAAGGCAAGGAGAAGTATCTCGACATGGTGGAGTTTTACACCATGAAGAATGTGTTTTTCCTGCCGGAGGAGTCACGGTGGAGTTATGTCAAGCAGCACGCCAAGCAGGATGATATAGCCATCAAGATCGACACGGCTCTGGCCACGGTGGAGAAGAACAACAAGGCTTTGAAAGGCGCGCTGCCGGATAACTATTTCTCCCGCCTGGGGCTTGAAGGCAGCAAGCTGGCGGCACTTATTGATACCATCTCCAATATTGATACGGTGGCCGATAAAAGCCAAGATGTGGTTGGCCGGGTGTATGAGTATTTCCTGGCCAAGTTTGCTGCCTCTGAGGGCCAGCGGGGCGGCGAGTTCTACACCCCCAAGGTGGTGGTTAATCTGATTGCCGAGATGATCGAGCCGTACAAGGGCAAGATTTATGATCCCTGTTGTGGCTCGGGTGGCATGTTCGTACAGTCCATCAAGTTTGTTGAGAGCCATCACGGCAACACCAGAGATATTTCCATCTATGGTCAGGAGTCCATTGCCAACACCCGCAAGCTGGCCAAGATGAACCTGGCTATCCGTGGTATTTCCGGCAATCTCGGTGAGTCCCCGGCGGACACCTTTTTCAGGGATCAGCACCCGGACCTCAAAGCGGATTATATTATGGCCAATCCGCCTTTTAACCTGAAAGAGTGGCGGGGTACGGACGAACTTATTGATGATCCGCGCTGGGGCGGCTATGAAACACCACCTGCGGGTAATGCCAACTACGCCTGGATTCTGCACATGATCTCCAAGCTTTCGGAGAACGGGGTGGCGGGTTTTGTCCTGGCCAACGGCTCTATGTCTACCAATACTACCTCCGAGGGGGCTATACGGCAGAAGATTATCGAGAACGACCTGGTGGACTGCATGATTGCTCTACCCGGGCAGCTCTTTTTCACCACGGGCATTCCGGTCTGTCTGTGGTTTATCAGCAAGAATAAAAAGGCTGATGCTTCACAGGAGTTTCGTGACCGGCGGGGTGAGACCCTTTTTATTGATGCCCGCAAGATGGGGTCGCTCATTGACCGGGTACACCGGGAACTGTCTGACGAGGAGATTGGTGAGATTACCCGTACCTACCATGCCTGGAAAAGTGTGAAGGGTGAAGGGAAAAGGGTGAAATATGAGGACAAGGCAGGTTTCTGCAAGTCCGCCACTCTGGAAGAAATCAGGTCTCATCAGTATGTCCTTACCCCTGGCCGTTATGTGGGAGCTGAGGATATGGAGGATGACGGCGTTCCTTTTGAGGTGAAGATGACCGAGCTGTCTACTACCCTCTATGAACAGATGCGGGAAGGAGAGAAGTTGGATGCCATGATTCGCAAGAACCTGGAGGTGTTGGGTTATGGCGAGTGAGTGGAACGAACAGTGCCTTGAAAATTGTATGGATGCCGTAATTGATTATCGTGGAAAAACTCCAAAGAAAACAAACTTCGGCATCCCTCTTGTTACAGCAAAAATAATAAAGAATGGGCGAATCCTCCCTGTTTCAGAGTACATCGCGGAGGAAGATTACGAAACTTGGATGAGGCGTGGCATTCCCCTACCAGGTGATATTGTCCTGACAACGGAAGCACCATTAGGGGAAGTTGCGCAACTTGATGACCGTAAAATAGCTTTAGCTCAACGCGTCATTACTCTTAGAGGGAAAAAAGGATTTTTAGATAATACCTTTCTGAAATATCTATTGATGTCTCATGAAGTCCAACACCAGTTGGATGGAAGAGGAACAGGCACGACAGTCAAAGGGATTAAACAGTCGGAGCTTCGTGAGGTAACACTAAAATTTCCAAATTTTGTTGACCAAAAAGCCATTGCCCATGTGTTGGGAACGCTGGATGACCGAATTGAGTTGAACCGGCGGATGAATGAGACCTCGGAGGGGATGGCGCAGGCGTTGTTTAAGAGCTGGTTTGTTGATTTTGATCCGGTGATTGACAATGCGATAGCTTCAAAAAATGTCATCCCTGATGAATTTTTTGAAAAGGGAAAAGTTAAAAGGGTAAATGGTAAAATTATCCGTCCAGGTCGAGATGACTCCTCTTCACCCTTCACACCTAACCCTTTACCTTTTCATTCTCTCTTTCCCGACGAGTTTTCCTACAGTGATGAGCTGGGCTGGATTCCGATGGGGTGGGAGGTAAGTTGTGTCGGAGATGAATTTGACGTAACCATGGGACAATCGCCTCCAGGTACAACTTACAATGAAACTGGCGAGGGTGTTCCTTTCTTCCAAGGTCGAGCTGACTTTGGCTTTAGGTATCCGTCAAATCGGATCTACTGTACAGCCCCAAAAAGGTTCGCCAAAGAAGGGGATTCGTTGGTTAGCGTTAGAGCGCCTGTTGGTGATGTGAATATGGCTCATGTTGACTGCTGCGTTGGAAGAGAAGTCGCTGCTATCAGGCACAAGACTGGTAGCGGTTCCTATACTTATTACGCAATGCATGAACTGCGAGAACATTTCAATAAGTTTGAGGCAGAAGGCACAGTATTTGGCAGTATAAATCAGAAAGATTTTAAGGCGTTGCTTCAACTCAAAATTGACAGCAGACTGTTGAAGCATTTTGATACTTACGCTGGTGTTTATGATCAAAAAATTGAGAAAAATTCTTTGGCTATTGTCACTCTTACAACCCTCCGTGACACCCTCCTCCCCAAACTCCTGTCCGGTGAACTGCGCATCCCTGACGCCGAAAAGATGGTGGAGGGACTGGAAGTGTAAAAGGTGAATTGAAAAGTGTTAAAAAATGGGAAAGATGAAATGGGTAAACGGGATTTGCCAAAGAGAACAAAAGCGTTTGCTTTACGCATTATTAAACTTTGCCAGGTGCTTGACGAGAAGCCGGGTATGGGCAGAACATTGGGAAATCAACTCCTTCGTTCAGGCACCTCTATCGGGGCAAATATTGCCGAAGGGGTTGGCGCCCAAAGCGAAGCGGATTTTCTCACAAAAAATAGTATTGCCCTTAAAGAGGCCCATGAAACACATTATTGGCTTGAACTTATTGAGCAGGCCGGGCTGATAAAATCTGACCTGCTTGAAGGATTACAACAGGAATGCAGCGAGCTGATCGCCATACTGATAACAATCTGCAAAAAACTCAAAGAGAAACGATCATGATTTTTACCATTAACCCTTTACCTTTCACACTTTTCTAATGAAGTTCACCGAGGCAAAGCTGGAGCAGGCCATTATCGACCTTTTGGGCGAGAAGGGCTATCCCCATGTCCTGGGTGAGACCATTGACCGGGAGCCGGGCGAGGTCCTGATCAAGGAGGACCTGCGGGCCTTCCTGGCCAGCCAGTATACAAACGACAACATCACTGCCGGTGAGATTGACTCCATCATCCGCATGCTGACCACCCTGCCAGCCTCTGACCTCTATGAAACCAACAAGACCATCATGAAGATGGTGTCGGACGGTTTTCTGCTCAAACGAGAAGACCGCAGCCAGAAAGACCTCTATATCCAGCTTATTGATTACAGCGATTTGACCGCCCAGAAGACTCCCAAAGAGGGAGAGGTTCCGACCATTGTTGCCGAGTCAAGAGCCGTTTATCATGTTGGCAGAAACATCTACAAGATGGTCAACCAGCTTGAGATTGTGGGCTATGAAAAGCGCATTCCGGACGGTATCCTTTATATCAACGGTCTGCCGCTGGTGGTGTTTGAGTTCAAGAGCGCTATCCGTGAGGAGGCCACTATCCATGATGCCTTTATCCAGCTTACGGTGCGCTACCGGCGGGATATCCCGGAACTGTTCAAATACAACGCCTTTTGTGTGATCAGTGATGGGGCAAACAACCGGGCTGGTTCTTTTTTTGCCCCGTATGAGTTTTTCTACGGCTGGCGGAAGATCGACGGCAGTGATCTCAAGGAAAAGGATGGCATCGACTCCCTGTTCACTATGATCCATGGGATGTTTGATCAGGTCCGGCTGCGTGACATTATCCGCAACTTCATCTATCTGCCGGACAGTTCCCACAAAGAGGAAAAAATTCTCTGCCGCTATCCGCAATACTACGCGGCGGTTAAACTGTATGCCAGTATCAAGGCCCATCGTCGACCGGATGGGGACGGCAAGGGCGGCACCTATTTCGGGGCCACCGGCTGCGGCAAAAGCTTTACCATGCTCTTTCTGACCAGGTTACTCATGAAGAGTGTTGATTTTGCCAGCCCCACCATTGTGCTGATTACCGACCGCACTGACCTGGACGATCAGTTGTCCAGCCAGTTTGTCGGGGCTAAAAAATACATCGGTGATGATACGGTGATCAGTGTCGAGAGCCGGGCGCAGCTTCGGGAGTTATTGAAAGATCGCAACAGCGGCGGCGTCTTGCTCACCACCATCCACAAGTTTACCGAAGATACGGAACTGCTCACTAAACGGGGCAATGTGATCTGCATCTCGGACGAGGCGCATCGCAGCCAGGTCAATCTGGACCAGAAGGTGCGGATTACAGCGGATGGGGTTAAAAGGACATACGGCTTTGCCAAGTATCTGCATGATTCGCTGCCCAATGCCACCTATGTCGGCTTTACCGGCACCCCCATTGATGCGACGCTGGACGTTTTCGGACCTGCGGTTGATTCATACACCATGAACGAGTCTGTTGCCGATGGCATTACCGTCCGCATCGTCTATGAAGGGCGGGCTGCTAAGGTGATCCTTGACAACAGCAAGCTGGAAGAGATCGAGGCATATTATGCCAAGTGCGCAGAAGAAGGCGCCACTGAATATCAGATTGAGGAGAGCAAGAAGGCAAACGCCAACATGAACGCCATCCTGGGTGATCCTGATCGGCTTGCGGCAGTGGCAAAGGATTTTGTGGCCCATTACGAGGAGCGGGTGAATGAAGGCTCGACGGTACGGGGTAAAGCCATGTTTGTGTGCAGCAATCGCCCCATTGCCTATGATCTTTACAAGGAGATCATCGTGCTGCGGTCGGAATGGGCTGAGGTGAAAGTGTGCGATGAAGGGGTTGAGCTAACTGAAAGGGAGCGCAAAAAGATCAAGCCCATGGAGCGGATCAAGATGATTATGACCCGTGGCCAGGATGATCCCAAAGAGTTGTATGACATGCTCGGCAGCAAGGAGTATCGAAAAGAGCTGGACCGGCAGTTCAAGAACGGCAAGTCCAATTTTAAAATTGCCATTGTGGTGGATATGTGGCTCACCGGCTTTGATGTGCCGTTTCTGGATACCATGTATATCGATAAGCCGGTGCAGCGGCACAACCTGATCCAGACCATATCACGGGTGAACCGGAAGTTTGAGGACAAAGAGAAGGGCCTTGTTGTTGACTATATCGGAATCAAGAGCCAGATGAACCAGGCCCTGGCCCATTATTCAAAGGCAGACACCGCCAATATTGAGGAGATTGACCAGTCCATTATCGTGGTGAAGGACCACCTGGATCTGCTGGCCAAGATGTTTCATAAGTTTGATACCAGGCCATATTTTACCGGCGAACCGCTTGAGCAGCTGCACTGCCTCAATATGGGGACGGAGTTTGTGCAGATTACCGAGAAACAGGAAAAGCGGTTTATGGCCATGATGAAGCGGTTGAAGGCGGCATATGATATTTGCTGCGGCAGCGATGCTTTCAGCCAGGATGAGCGTGATCATATCCATTTTTATCTGGCCATACGCTCTATCGTGTTCAAGCTGACCAAGGGTAATGCCCCCGATGCCGCCCAGATGAACGCCAAGGTGCGGGATATGATCAGAGAAGCGCTGGCAAGTGATGGGGTGGAAGAGATTTTCAAGATGGGGGAAGGCAAAGGCAAGGAGTACGACCTGTTCAGCGAGGACTACCTGGCCAAGATTGAAAAAATAAAGCTGCCAAACACGAAAATTAAACTTTTGCAGCAGTTGCTGGCCAAGGCAATAGATGATTTCAAGAAGGTGAACAAGATCAAGGGGATTGATTTTTCAAAAAAGTTCAAGGCCCTGGTGGAGCGATACAACAAGCGCAAAGAGGATGATGTGCTGGTGAGTGAGGTGCTGGATGATTTTGCTGATGAGATTATTGACCTTTATCATGCGCTGAGGAAGGAGAAAGAGTCGTTTGCCGACCTTGGGGTTGACTTTGAAGAAAAGGCGTTCTATGACATTTTGAAGATGTTAGCGCATAAGTATGATTTTGAGTACCCGGAAGATAAGCTCCTGGTCCTGGCTAAGAAGGTGAAGACGGTTGTTGATGACAAGGCTAAGTATACTGACTGGAGCAGGCGGGATGACATAAAGGCCGAGCTGAAGGTGGATTTGATAATCCTGCTGGCAGAGAACGACTACCCGCCGGTCGATCGGGATGAGGTGTACAAGGAGATTTTCGAGCAGGCTGAAAATTTTAAAAAATACCAAAGTTTAGGGAGGGACTAACCAGGTACTGAAATGTGGCTTATGGTTTATCTTTTGAGAAGAGTGAGCTTGCATCCTTTACGTATCCCAAAGATGTGAGTGACTCAACACCTGAAGAAACTGGCAGCCACGAAAGCAAGTGGTTATCGCTCCGAAAAAGGATGATTGATGCCTTGAAAGGCAAATAGAATAGGATAACAAGGCTAATGCAGCCGACGCAAAAAGCCGCGCGGCTGATTTTGACGTTAGCCCAAGGAGAACAAAAATGAAATCTACCCCCCCCCCCCGACAAATCAGGGAAATAGTGCAACTGATGGCAGGAGGTCGCTTATGAACAGGTGTTTGACATGGTTCCTTCTGATGCTGGTATTACTATGCGCGGCACCTGTGTCGGCGGCTGACG
>JAYEMC010000390.1:0-1925 GCA_034717935.1 Pseudomonadota bacterium
AAGATAGTGCGAGATCGTAAAGAGGGAAAAAACCCCTGCCGTAGTTGCTCGTGACCAGGCAAAATCGTTGATTATCGCAATATAAAAGACGGAGAATGAGTACCAGACCCCAAAGGCCACGCCGAGTGTGACAAAAGATGCGGCAACGATAATCCAGCCGTAATAGAAGGGTGGTTTTTTTTGTGTATGCAATAGATTCTCATAATTTAGTCAGAAAGTGTAAAAGGGCTCGCTCTCTATCAGTAAAGCATTATTAATGGCAATAACTAAATTTTTACTTAGCCATCCCGCTACTTGTTACGAGTGCATCAATTAAGGAGAACCTAAATTTTGAAATTCCTCCCTTTACCATTTATCCTGTTGCTGGCGATGTTTTTGATGACTGCCTGCGGATCCCGACAATCCCAAATCAGGGTTGACGGGTCTCCTTATGTTGATCCAGACACTATGCAGCGTGATGAGATAATTCATCTGCCGACCGGGACGGAGTTGACCCGAACTGAGCTCTTCTCACTTCTGGCTAATGAGCGGATTGTCTATATCGGTGAAGGGCATGATAATCTCTATGATCATCAGGTCGAGTTGGAGGTTGTCAAAAACCTTTATCAACGTTTCCCGGAGCGTTTAGCGGTCGGTTTTGAAATGCTGGCTCATGTCAACCAGGAAAAGGTTGACCGATGGCTCGCTGGAGAGCTCTCCGAAGATGATTTTATCCGTCTTTTTGCTGATGATTGGAGTCTGGCTGATTTTGTCTATTACCTGGAGGTGTTTGCTTTTTTGCAATCGCACAAGGTTCCGGTGCGGGCTTTAAACGTCAGCCGGCATGAGAAAATGCTCTTTATGCAGGAACTAAAATCATCCGCTAAAGGTACGAGTTTACTCAAAAACCCGGAGCAATTACTTGATGACCCGTATCAGGAGCAGGCCTTACAAGCGATGTTTGCCGGTCATGTCAAGGGACATGGTGATGTCAGTATGTTTCTTAAGGTGCATCAGCTTTGGGAAGATACTATGGCTGATAACATCGCCGCCTACCTTGAGAGCCCGGCCGGGGAGGGGAAATTGTTGGTGGTTATTGCCGGAGGATTTCATGTCGCTCGAGGCTACGGCCTGCCGCGCCGGGTTTTTCAACGAAAAAAAGTTCCCTACAGTGTTCTTTTGACTCATACTCCGGCAGTTTTAGTCGAGAATGAACGCCAAACCATGGATGTCGATTTCCCGGATCTGCCCCTCTATCTTGGCGACTATCTTTGGTGTGTACCCTATCGCAACCTCAAGGATCAACAGGTTAAACTCGGTGTCGGCTTAAAAGATGCGGATCGGGGGATTGAGATTGTAATGGTGGAAGCGGGGAGTGCGGCGGAAAAGTACGGTCTTAAAGTTGGTGATCTGATAATAAATTGTGCCGGAGATGAGCTTGAAAAGCCGCTTGATCTCTCTCTCTTGCTCTTGAAAAGAAGTAAAGGTGAGACGATTGAACTGCTGATTGAAAGGGCTGGTAAAGAGCAAACGATTGAGGTTCTATTGTGAACTTGAAGGTTGCAGCAGATAACAACATCTTTCCGGTAGATCCCGAAGAAAATTGTCAATATTCCCGTTTTGATCAGCTCAATTCAGGTTGGTGGCTGAAGGTCAAGGATTTAGTGGCGAAAAATGAGGGCGAACTGTTCCCTTTTGTCCGGGTTCTTGGCAATGGGCTCGAACTTCCCTGGTTTAACCGTCGTCTCCGGCTTGAGCCTGCAACCTTTAATATCTTATTTGACGACGGCAAAGGGCCGCAACCGACTTATCAGGATGGGTTGGTGGTTATGGCCCTGCTCGACTATCTTGCCGGCGGTCGCCGGATACCGGAATCCGAGGAACTGGTTAATGAGTTTCATTTGACCGGCGGGACTACTTTTTTTCGCGGCCCGCATGTGATGGCT
>JAYEMC010000391.1:0-9905 GCA_034717935.1 Pseudomonadota bacterium
GTAACCCCGTTGCTGGCAGCCTTGCAATCTGCAAAAGTCCCGGATCATCCGGTTGATCGTCAAACAGTTTATTGGATTGCGGCTCTTTCTCGCTACCAGCTTAAGGCTTTCAAGGCGGCTTTACCCCCGCTCCAAATAATTGTCGCTGAAGCGAAGAGTTTCCTGCTTTCGCATAGAGAACTTCAGGATCTCTATGCGATTACGATTGAGTCCGCCTGGCATTGTAAAAAGGTGAAAACACTTAAAAATATTATCCAAAACTGGCTCCGGATTCCTGAAAAAGAGCTTAACTTAAGTCAGCTGAGCGCGGCTTTACGACTGGTAGCCGACCTCTTACAAGTCCGTGATCGTCTAGCGGATATTCGTGAAGAACTGGTTCAGGTGGTGCATTTTGATATCTCTAAGAAGGATAAAATTGTTCTGTATGGATTGCTGATTGAGATTGATCGTAAAAAAGAGGATGGTAAGTCCCTTAAAAACTGGCTTGAAGCGATAATCCCTCTCCAGCCTCCGGCCTTACCCTTACGGCTTAACCATCTTCAGTCATTACTGCTACTCAATTTTCAGCAAAAGGATTTTGCGGGCACGGTCACTGTCGGTCGCCGGCTGCTGAAAGAGGATAAAAATTTTTGGCAGAAGGAGCGTTTTTATTTTCCTTATCTGAGCTCCTTGAACAAACTCGGCAAGTGTCGTGAAATAGTAAAATGGGTGCCGACCCAGCTGCCACTCTATGATAAAAACGGAGTTCCCGGCCAGCGGCGCTGTTTTCTCGATATTATGGCAGGCAACTGCCTGCAGAAACTTAAGCACTTTGATGACGCGGTCGTTTTTTATCGTTTACTCTATATTCATTATAGTGATCCGTTGACCCGGGTCAAAATACTTGATACTCTGCATGCTTTGGCCTTCAGAATAGACGAAAGGCAAAAACTTGATGACTGGATCAGCGCTGAGGTTGTCGCCCATTTTTCTCTGGATAGACGTGAAAACGAAAAACTTTTAAGAGGATCTCCCGAACTGGTTCTGCTGGTCGCCGATCATTTTTTTCGAACACAATCATATGTCAAGGCGCAACCTTCACTGCTCTGGCTCGAAAAACTTGATCTTCAAGGAGAAATTGCTGATCGGGTTGAGTTTTTGCTTGCTGAAGTTTATTACCGTTGTGAAGATCTGGCCGAGGCCCTGGTTCGTTATCAGGCTCTTTATGAAGGTGGTGGTCAGGAGTTTCGTTATCTTGCCGCCTTGCGCCTGGTGACAATTTACGAGGTTCAGGGTTATAGTCGTAAACGAATAAAACTCTATAAAGATCTTATACGTTGGGAGTCCGATCCGCAGATTATAGCGGAGTTTAAGAGTAAACTTGAAACGCTGGAAGCGGCCGACCATTGATGATGGTGAAATGTTATTTGTAAAGAGGAAGTTGAATGAAGTATTTTCTTACCGCCCTGGGGCTGGCGCTTATTATTGAGGGGATGCCCTATTTTCTGGCACCCGGCTCGATCAAGAAGACCCTGGAGATGATCAAGGAGCAGCCGGAAAAATTTTTGCGTATTTTCGGTCTGGTTTCAATGCTTTCAGGGGTGACCCTGTTGTATCTAGTAAATGTTTTCTGATCTTTACTAATTGTTAATTATTGAGGAATTAAACTGTGCAGAAGAATAAGAGTGTTTTGGCCGGAAAGTTTCCTGTTGTTGAATTAGAAGCTAGTGGTACCGTTGAAAACTTTATCCATACTTTGATCCGTGAGGATCTTAAGGAGGGGAAGAACGAGGGCCGCCTGCATACTCGTTTTCCGCCCGAGCCTAACGGCTATCTCCATATCGGCCATGCCAAATCAATCTGTCTCAATTTTGGCCTGGCCAAATTTTTTGATGGACTTTGCAATCTTCGCTTTGACGATACCAATCCGAGTAAAGAAGAGGTCGAATATGTCGATTCAATCAAAGTTGATCTGAAGTGGCTCGGATTTGACTGGGGTGAACGTGAATTTTTTGCTTCGGACTATTTTGAACAGCTTTATAATTATGCCGTTCAGTTAGTTAAGATTGGTAAGGCCTATGTTTGTGACTTAACGCCGGAGGAGACCCGGGAGTATCGCGGCAATTTGCTGGAACCTGGTCGTAACAGTCCCTATCGGGAACGTTCGGTGGCTGAGAATCTTGATCTTTTTGAGCGCATGCGAGCCGGTGAGTTTGCTGATGGGTCGCGAGTCTTGCGGGCTAAAATTGATATGGCTTCGGGTAATATGAATATGCGGGATCCGGTTATTTATAGGATTTTGCGGGCGCGCCACCATCGTACCGGTGACGTATGGTGTATCTATCCGATGTATGATTTTGCCCATGGTCTCTCTGATGCCATTGAGGGGATTACTCATTCAATCTGTACGCTTGAGTTTCAGGATCATCGTTCCTTGTATGATTGGTTTATCGAGCAATTGCTGCCGGTTTCTTCCCGCCCTCGACAGATAGAGTTTGCCCGGCTTAACCTAAGTTATACGGTGATGAGTAAAAGAAAGTTGCTGCAACTGGTTAACGATGGCTTGGTCGATGGCTGGGATGATCCGCGTCTTCCGACGATTTCCGGTCTTCGGCGGCGCGGCTTTACGGCGGATTCGATCCGAAATTTTTGTGAAAGAATCGGAGTGGCCAAACGTAACAGTATGGTTGATGTTGCTTTGTTGGAGCACGCTGTACGTGAGGATCTCAATCGCAAAGCGCTTAGGTATATGGCAGTTTTAAGACCGTTGAAAGTGATTATTGAGAATTACCCTGAAGATCAGATTGAAGAGCTGGATGCGGTTAATAATCCTGGAGATCCGACGATGGGGAGCCGTAAAGTTCCTTTTGCTCGTGAGATTTATGTTGAGCGGGATGATTTTATGGAGGATGCTCCGAAAAAATTCTATCGTTTAACGCCCGGTCGTGAAGTGCGTTTGCGTTATGCCTACTATATTCGTTGTGAACGGGTTGAAAAAGATGCGAATGGAGAGGTTACGGCTATATATTGTACTTATGATCCCAAGACTCAAGGAGGTACATCGCCTGACGGACGTAAGGTCAAAGCGACAATTCACTGGGTTGCAGCTTCGACGGCCGTTTCGGCCGAGGTGCGTCTCTACGACCGACTCTTTTCGGTTGCTGATCCTGGTGCCGAAAAAGATGAGCCCTTTACGACTTTGATTAATCCGGATTCTCTAAGCCTGCTTACTGATTGTAAATTTGAACCTTCTCTGGCGCAGGTTTCTACCGGGGTATCGGTACAATTTGAGCGTCTGGGTTATTTCGTTCTTGATCATTGTCAGAGCTTGACGGAGAAACCGGTTTTTAATCGAACGGTTACGTTACGAGATACTTGGGCCAAAGTGGCGGGGAAAAGAGGCAAGAGATAGATGCAAAGTATATCTTGACGATCTTCTTTGTATGGTTTATATGTAACCCATATGAACTATATAGGATAGTCTAATGTTTTACTCATGAAAACAGAGAGGAGTAGGTTGATGGAAATCAGACAAGCTAAGATTTTTTCTTTTTTATTGGTGGTAGTGGCACTTTTGTTTGTGGTCTCCGGGGTTGCGGCAAAAGAAGCAAAAATTGCGCAAAATATTGGGGTTTTGCAAGCTTTCGAGAAGGTGGAAAGTGGTGCAAATGGAGTTTATCTGATCGATGTCAGAACTCCGGCCGAATATCAGCAAATCGGGCATCCGGCAATGGCTTATAGTGTTCCGGCTATGTTTTTGAGTGATGAGTTTGTCGAGAAAGGCGGGATGTTTAGGGGGGAAAAGATGACAAAGACCAGATACCAATACTATAAAAATCCCGAATTTATCAATTACATGAAAAAGCATTTTAAGACCGATGATGTTTTGTTGATCATGTGTCGCAGCGGCAACCGTAGCGTGCCGGCCAGTGATTTTCTCGCCGAAAACGGGTTTAAGAAAGTCTACAACGTAGTTGGTGGTTTTGAAGGCGGTAAATTCAAGGGAAGTGATGAAGAGAAAGCTTTGATGAAGAAATTCAGTGGTAATTATGGTCTTCGGGGGTTTACCGAGGGTTGGAAATATTATGGTCTGCCTTGGACTTACACTATGAATCCGAAACTGGTCTACGGATTGCGTCAAAAATAGTTGTGAGTTTTTTACGACGATTCTGGAGTGATGAGGTGTTATGATGTTAGTAGAAAAAAAGGGTTTTCCGGTTTGGAACAAGCTAGTTGCGATGTTTGTTTTTGTCCTGGGGAGTCTTTTTCTATTTTCCGGGGCGGTTGTTGGGGCTGAGAAGATCCCTTTTTCTCAGGATGAGACGATTTCAGAGATCCGGGAAAAAATAGTTACTAACGGTTATAAGTTTACGGTTGCTGACAATTGGGTTACGCGTTTGCCTTTAGCGGAGCGTCATAAACTGTTATCGCGGCATGCACCTTTGTCTCCCAACTATCGTTCCGGTAGTGCTGACTTTGGTCCCTTGCGGGTGCTTTCTGAGGATGAGTTACCGGAGTCATTTGACTGGCGTGACTTTGAAGGTCGTAGTTATATCGGCCCGGTTCGTAATCAAGGAAGTTGTGGGGCATGTTATGCTTTTGGCGCCTGCGCTGCGGCTGAAGGAACTTATAATGTCGCTTTGGGGAAATATGATTTTGATTGTCTTGACCTCTCGGAAGCCTTCTTAGCCTTTTGCCTCGATCAATACTATGATGGCTATTCCGGCTGTGAAGGCTCCGATTATGATTATAGAGAACTTGCCGCATTGGTTGAGCGTGGGGTTTGTTTAGAAGAGGCCTATCCATATACAGGGGTTGATCAAGGTTGTGTCGCCGGTTCAGAGGAGGCGGTGCGGGTCAAGTTTAGTGGCTGGCATCGGATTTCTTGCGGTGACATTGCAGCGATCAAGAGTGCCATTATGACTTACGGGGTTCTTGATGCTGCCGTTGAAGTGACCTCTGCCTTTGAAGCTTATCAAAGTGGTGTTTTTTCCGATTCCAACACTGAATGTGATTCTGAACCTTGTTACTATACGTCCACTAATCATTGTGTCGCTCTGGTTGGTTGGCAGGATACGAATACGAAAGGGGGTGGTTATTGGATTTTGCGTAACAGTTGGGGAAGTAGTTGGGGTGAGGATGGCTACATGAGAATTGCCTATCGCAGTGCTCATGTAGCCTGCGAAACTTGCTATATGGTCTATAATGGCTCTGAAATCGAAACTCCGGAAGATATTTTTGTTAATTACGACGGTTTTTGTAATGGTGCTTCACCCTGTTTTTCCACTATCAGCGCTGCTTATGTCTCTGCCGGGAGCGATAGCAAAATAAAAGTTCGATCTGGATATTTTTATTGCCGGGATGGGGTGGTTTTTGATCAAGATAAAAATCTGAGTCTGACCGGTGGGTGGAATGAAGAGTATAGTGATGCTAGCTCATTTACCTGTATTTTTGGTGGTTCTCTGGAAATTCAACATGGTTGTGTAGTTGTTAGTCGGTTTATTTTAGGTAATGCTACAAAATTTTGTCGCAACGATGATTATTGCTCTGGTTTTTTACTGGATCTAAAGCCGTGAGTTTCTCCGGCGTTTGGCATTAAGATAATCATTGAGTTTTATGAATCCCAGGATCAAGACATAGAAAAAGATAAAGATCGGGATATTTTCTGATAGTTCTGCCATCGGGATCGATTCCCGGTAGTCTTGAAAGGGCCCGGTCTTAACACCCAGGATTATCATACCCACACCGATTATATAGTAGATTGTAAAAAGCCAGATCGGTATGCTTTTAACATTTTTCCCTTGGCCTTTTAGCTCTTTTAATAGTTCCTCTTTGGGCGTTTTACGGAAAAGTTTCAGTTTCATCGTCTAATCTCCTGTTTCAGTATGTCTGGAACTACTAAAATCATCATTCAGCATTTAATCTTGAGTTTTCCCTTCTCCATTTCCACCCGAGCCTCTCCGCCTTGTTTTAATGAACCAAAAAGAAGTTCGTCGGCCAGTGGGTCTTTGATCGTTTCCTGAATCAGGCGATCTAAAGGGCGGGCTCCGAATTTGGCGTCAAAGCCGTTTTCAGCGAGCCATTTTCGCGCCTCTTCACTCAAAAAAAGCCTGACTTTACGGGGTTTGAGAAAAATATCGAGTCGGGCCATGAATTTATCGACGACCTTGAGCATTACCTCCCGGTTCAAGGGGTGGAAAAAGATAGTTTCATCAAGACGGTTACGAAATTCCGGCGTAAAAAGTTTTTCTAAAGCCTTGCGGCCCTTCTCCAGCGGTTTGCCGGCATCAGTTTGGCCAAAGCCGATACTGTTGGCGGCCATCTCCCGGGCTCCGGCATTACTGGTCATGACTAGGATGGTATGGCGAAAATCGGCCTTTTTACCATTGTTGTCGGTTAGCGTGGCGTAATCCATAATTTGTAGTAGAATCCCGAAGATATCGGGATGGGCCTTGTCGATTTCGTCAAAGAGGAGCAGGGCGTGCGGGGTCTTTCTGATCTGTTCGGTCAAAAGTCCGCCCTGTTCAAAGCCGACGTAGCCGGGTGGTGAACCTATGAGGCGGGCGACGGCATGTTTTTCCATGTATTCACTCATGTCAAAACGGACAAGTTCAATTCCGAGACGGGTCGCGGCCTGACGGCAGATCTCGGTTTTGCCGACGCCGGTCGGCCCGGTAAAGAGAAATGAGCCTAAAGGGCGTTCCGGTTGGTTGAGTCCGGCATGAGCTCTTTTTAAGGCCCGGTAAAGAGCGGCAATCGCTTCATCCTGGCCGAAAATTTGATTTTTTAGGTGATCGTCAAGGCGGGCCAGGCGGGCGGCGTTATCGGCCGTCACTTTCTTGACCGGAACCTGGGCCATCTGGGAGACGACTTTTTCGATCTCCGGTACCCGGATGGTCCGCATTTTTTGGTCACCGGCGGCTAAACGAACCGCCGCCGCCGCTTCATCAATCACATCAATCGCTTTGTCCGGCAGACAGCGATCATTGATATAGCGGGCTGAGAGTTCGGCTGCCGCTTTTAAAGCGGTCTGGCTGTAGTGAACCTGATGGTGCTTCTCAAAACCGGGCTGTAAGCCTTTAAGAATGGCATAAGTTTCATTAACACTGGGTTCAGCCAGGATGATTGGTTGAAAACGGCGGGCTAAGGCTCGATCTTTACTGAAATTTTGTTTGTACTCTTCATGCGTGGTTGAGCCGATACAGCGGATGTGGCCGGCAGCCAGGATCGGTTTAAGGATGTTGGCCGCATCCATCGAGCCGCCGCTGGTGGCGCCGGCCCCGATCAAGGTGTGAATCTCATCGATGAAAAGAATGACCTGTTCTTTTCCTTCAAGCTCCTTAATAATCCCTTTTAGCCGTTCTTCAAATTGTCCCCGATACTTGGTTCCTGCCAGAACTGCTCCCAAATCAAGGGCAAAAATCTCATAATCGAGCAGACTTTCCGGAGCCTCGCTCTGATAGAGGCAAAGGGCCAGTCCTTCCGCCATTGCGGTTTTACCGACGCCGGGCTCACCAATATAGAGGGGATTGTTTTTTTGCCGCCGACAAAGGACCTGCAGGGTTCTTTGCATCTCTTTTTCCCGGCCGATAAGCGGGTCGATGCTACCGGATGCAGCTTTGGCTTTGAGGTCTACGGTGAAAGCATGGAGAGGGCTTAATTTTTCCTGGTTTTTTGCAGGTTGCTCCCGGTGGCCGGGGTTGAGGTTTTCGGGTTGAGAGGAGGATTCCGGTGGTATTTGTTCTCGGTTCCCGGTTTGCGGATGCAGCGCACTTTCGTCATTGTTGGAGATCAAACGCAGGATGTCGAGACGGTTGATGCCCTGGTCGCGGAGGAAAAAACAGGCGTGGGTCTCCTCTTCTTCAAAGATTGAGGCGAGGAGGTCGCCGATCTCGGCTTCCGGTTTTTCCGCCATCTGGACATGGATTAAAGTGCGTTGAATAAGGCGCTGAAAAGCGACGGTTTCGGTGGGATTGTCATTATTGCCGTTTTTTAGTTTCGGCATTTTGGCGGAAAAATAGTTTTCCAGCCGGGCCACCAGTGTGACCATGTTGCCGCCACACTCTTCAACGATTGTCCGACCGCTCTCGGTCTGTAAAAGGGCATAGAGCAGATGTTCAACCGTCAAATATTCATGTTCACGGTTTTTGGCTTCACGAAAAGCCGCAACGATAGTCTGTTCAAGTTCCGGTGTGATCACATTTTCTCCATTGTACAACGCAGAGGAAAACCTGCTTCCGAGGCGCGTTGGCTGACGGTTACCACCTTGCTCTCGGCGATTTCTCGATCATACTCACCGCAACAACCGACACCCTGGCGATGAACCATCATCATAATCTGCTCAGCGGCGGCTTGGTGGTGATGGAAGACCTGTTCTAATATTTCGACGACAAACTCCATCGACGTGTAGTGATCATTATGGATTAGAACCCGGTAGAGCGGCGGCTCTTCAAGGCGCTCCCGGTTATCATCCATAATTTCACTTAAGTTGTCATATTCAAGTTCAGTCACGATTTTCTCTTACATCCTTAAGTATTAGCTGAAGTTACTTTTATATAAATATAATATCAGCAAGAAAAATCATTGTAAAGTTGTTTTTGTGACAGGAATTTTGGTCGCAGAGACTGAGTACGCCTTTCACATACTCATTTTTTATAGGAAATAAAAAAAGCACTTAACGAATTAACGCTAAGTGCTTGATTATTGGTGCCCCCAGCGCGATTCGAACACGCGGCGCCCGGATTAGGAATCCAAAAAGCCATACCTGTCAAACACCATCACAATACTTCACATGACGTAACTAAATAATTGACATTACACAAGTTTTATGCTATCTCTCTTTTTATTCTACCTTCATTATTAATCACTAACCCCCACCTATTGCAACTGTAAAAGTGGGGGTACAGTGGGGGGAGTTAAAATGGCGATCAAGAAACACAGCACAAAATATGCAGGTGTCAGGTACTACGAACATGCAACAAGAATGCACGGCAGGCAACCTGATAGATATTTTACGATCCGATACCAGAAGGACGGCAAAAGGGTTGAAGAGGGGCTCGGATGGGCTTCAGGTCATGTGGACGTGAAAGGAGCTGACCGAAAGGAACACAATGTTGTCACAGAGCTTCAAGACCTTGGTGGTATGACAGCAACACGCGCCTCAACTATCCTTATGGCCCTGAAAAATGAAGCAAAAAAAGGCGGGGATACCGTTAGAATAAAAGACCTTCGTGAAAAGAAACGAGAATGTAACGACCGAAAAGAGATCGAGGCGGCTGAAAAAAACGCGGCGGCTGTATCCTTCTCTAAATTCTTTAACGAGTATTATTTCCCGGAAGAGCGGCGAATTGAAAAGCCTTCTCAATATGTCCGGGAGGAGTCGCTATTTAGAATATGGATTGAACCCGTAATCGGTGATTTAGCCCTGCAAGAAATAACGGACGATCATATCAATAGGATAAAAACGGCCATGCAACAAAAGGGGCGCTCTGCTCGATCGATTCTCTACATGATTGCAGTAATCCGCCAAGTTTTCAATAAGGCTAAAAAGAAAAAGATCAGTCATGGCAAAGGCCGCTTTTTTGAGGGAGCCACCCCGGTTGTTGATGTCGAAAAACCTAAGCTCAAAAATGAACGGACAGCTTTCTTCACCAAAGACCAAGCGTCTGATTTGCTGGATGCTCTGAAAGTTAAAAGTGAGCTGAGTCATAATATTGCTTTGGTGTCACTTGATACCGGGTTGAGAGCAAGCGAGGTGTTTAAGCTGGAGTGGGAGGACATTAACCTTGATTTTAATTTTGTCCATGTGAAAGACCCTAAGAATGGTTGTCCGCGAAATGTCCCTATGACAAAGAGGTTGATTGAATTATTCTCGTCATGGATGCCAGGCAGACCGACGGAAAATGTTTTTAGTACCCGCGATCAAG
>JAYEMC010000392.1:0-9856 GCA_034717935.1 Pseudomonadota bacterium
TACTCGCCAAAGAATCAGAAGTTGTTGTTTTAGCTTCCGGCGACCCTCTCTTTTTCGGTGTTGCGGCTACTTTTTTGTCCTTGCAGGATAGGGGAGGCGAAGAGGGCTTGCCCCAAGCCGCGGATAACCTTGATCAGGTCGTAAAAATTGAGATAATGCCCAATATCTCCGCTCTTCAAGGTGCTTGTGCGCGGCTCGGACGGGCCTGGAGTAAACTCAATTTTTTCAATCTTCATGGTCATATCGTGGCAATTCCCTGGCGTCGAATCTTGCGCTCTCCCGGAGCCCTGCTTTTGGCCGGACCGGGAGATAAACGACCCCAGTTTTTAGCTGCCGCCCTGATCGATCTTTTTCCTCCGGCAAAATCTCGGCAGGCCGCAGTTTTTTGTGATTTGGGTCGAGATGAAGAGAAGATTTTTAGCGGAACTCTGGCTCAGGTCGCGAGCCGGGAGTTTTCCTCCCTTTCGTTGCTCTTTATCGAGGCGGCTGAAGATGCCGGAGAAATCCCGCCGCTGGCTTTGGGTTTACCGCGCGCCGAATTTGAGTATGAGGCCGGTCTGATTACCAAGGAAGAGGTTCGGGCGGTTATCCTGGCCAAACTTCGCCTGGTCCCCGGGATTATGTGGGATTTGGGCGCGGGTAGCGGTTCGGTCGCAATTGAAGCGGCCTCCCTCAATCATGGTTTAAAAGTCTGGGCGGTGGAAAAAGAGCCGGAGCGGGTCAGTTTAATTGAAAATAATGCTCGTAAACAGGGCTGTCTCGATGATCTTGAAATTATCTCCGGCCAAATTCTTGAGAACCTTGAAATCATCGAAAAATTGCCTGTTCCCGATCGTATCTTTATCGGCGGTGGTGGCCGGGAACTTGCCGAAATTACAACAAAAGCCTTTACCCGCTTAGTAGTTGGAGGGATTCTTGTGGCAACCGCCGTCACTCTGGAAAGCCGGACTGCGTTGAGCAGCGTTTTGGCTGATGAATGCCTTGAAGTTGTCGAACTCAACATTTCTCGCAGTCAACCGCTTGGTGATATGCGACTTATGAAAAGCGAAAATCCGATTGCGATTTATGTTTTTCGGAAAGGATAAATAATTATGACTTCGAATAATAAATCAATTTCTTCTCTCTACAAACCAAAAACTGTTATCATCGCCGGAGCTGGTCCCGGAGCTGTTGACTTGATGACAATGCGCTGTCATCGGGCCGTGGCCGAGGCTGAAATTATTGTCTATGCGGGCTCTTTGGTCAATCCCGAAGTTCTTAAATTTGCTCCGCCGGAGTGTGAAATCCATGACAGCGCCGCCATGACGCTTGATGAAATGGTGGCCGTGATGGTTAATGGAATTAATGTGGGAAAGCGGGTTTTACGCCTTCACACCGGTGATCCGGCAATGTATGGAGCGATCAGCGAGCAAATTAACGCCCTGGCTGAAGCCGGGATCAAAGTAGAAATTATTCCCGGTGTCAGTTCGGTTTTTGCGGCGGCAGCCTGCGTCAAAGCCGAACTCACGCTGCCGGAAGTTACACAGACGGTTATTTTAAGCCGCCGAGCCGGGCGGACACCGGTTCCCAAACGGGAATCGATTCCCGAACTCGCCCGCCATCAAGCAACGATGGCTCTTTTTTTAAGTGTGACGGCGATTTCCGATTTGGTGGCTGAACTTCTGGAAGGCGGTTATGCGCCAACCACACCGGTTGCGGTCGTCTATCGAGCAACCTGGCCGGATGAAAAAATCGTGATTGGCAGCCTTGCCGATATTAGCGCAAGGATTGAAAAGGCTAAAATCGGTCGCCAAGCGATGATTCTGGTTGGCGATGCTTTGAGTCGCAAAGGTGCCCTTTCCCGGCTTTACGCCGATGAGTTTGGTCATGGTTATCGCGAGGCAAACGTTAACGACAATGTCTGAAAACACTTCAGTTGATAATGCCGATTTTGCCGGCTCACTGGCTCTCTATGCACTGACCGCTGCTGCGGCTAAATTGGCCATGGCTTTTCTTGAGACTGAGGTGAAAGCCCAAGCCTTTATTCTGGAATCAGCCCTGGGCAACCAGCCTTTGCCTGAAACCGGCAAAAACCGGGTTACGGTTTTTGCCAAGGGAGCCTTTAGAAAAATTGTCAGCGACAATTGGCGAAACTTTGCCGGGCATCTCTTTATTATGGCGACCGGGATTGTGGTTCGCCAGATTGCGCCTCTGTTACAGGGTAAAATCGAAGATCCAGCGGTTGTGGTTTGTGACGAAAAAGGTGATTATGCGATCTCTCTTTTGAGCGGTCATATCGGCGGTGCCAACCGCTTGGCTCGTAAAATTGCATTCATCTTAAACGGCGAAGCGGTGATCACCACGGCGACCGATGTGCAGGGGCTTGCAGCGATTGATGAGATTGCCGCCCGTAAAGGTTTTAAGATTGTTAATCCTGAAGCTATCAAAGAGATTAACGGCCTCCTGCTGGCCCGAAAAAAAATTGCGGTTATCGGTCACAGTTTTTGGAACAAAGCCATTTGCACTCATTTCGATGATCGGGTGATTGAATGGTCGTCGTTATCTGTTGCTGCTCAAGCACTAAATCATGCTGAGGTTTGCGGGCTTGTCCTGATTGATGAAAAGAGCTTTCCGGCTTCCGATCTGCCGGCCCTCTTTCTGCAAAGTCCGAAAGTTGTGGTCGGTATCGGTTGCCGTCGGCAGACGCCGATGAACAACATTGAAGAGGCCGTGACCTCCGTACTTGCCGGTCACGGTATTTCTTGGTCAAAAATTGTTGAAATTGTTTCAATTGATCTTAAAAAAGATGAGCGAGGTCTGCTCGACTTTGCCGCTGAAAAAAAACTGCCGATTCATTTTTTTTCGGCAGCTGAACTTGAAAACATCGAAGTCCCTTCACCCTCGACCAAGGTTGAGGCGGTTACCGGCTCGGCATCCGTTAGTGAAGCTGCTGCGATTTTGGCCGGTCGGGGAAAGTTGCTAGTAAAAAAACATAAATTTAGCCGGGTAACGGTTGCTGTTGCCCGTTGGCAGAATGAGAATAGAGAGAAATGATGAATCAAGGAAAAATTTTTGCAGTTGGTATCGGCCCCGGTGGTTTGGATCTGTTAGCTCCGCGGGCTCGTGAGGTTTTGCAAAGGGCCGATGTGGTGGTCGGCTACCGGCCTTATCTTGATCTACTCGGTGATTTGATTGCCGACAAAGAAGTTATTTCAACCGGAATGCGGGGCGAAGTTGCCCGCTGTCAAAGTGCTATTACCAAAGCCCGGAAGGGGAGTATGGTCGCCGTCGTCTCTTCTGGCGATGCCGGCATCTATGGCATGGCGGGTCTTCTCCTAGAACTTGAAGAGAACGAAGAAATACCTCTGGTTGTTGAGGTGGTACCCGGAATCACCGCTGCCAACGCCGCCGCTGCGGCTCTCGGGGCTCCTTTGATGAACGATTTTGCGGTGTTGAGTCTCTCCGACTGGCTGACTCCTTTAGACGAAGTTAAACGCCGGGTCAAAGCCATCGCCTTAGCCGATCTGGTTTGTGTTCTCTACAATCCACAAAGCCGCAGCCGTCGGGAGTTGTTACCTGAGGTTATCAATGAATTTGTTGTCGCAAGAGGGGGGGCAACCGTGGTCGGCACAGTCCGCAACGCGGGCCGCGCCGGAGAAAAATGCTGGCTCGGGAATATTTCCGAACTTCCGGTAGCCGAGGTCGACATGGTGACCGTAGTCCTGATCGGCAATTCTCGCACTGCCATCATCGATAACCGTATGGTCACTCGGCGCGGCTATCGGATGGAAAAAGAGTAAAGGCGCTAAATGGTAGCATTGACTGAGAACCCGTCCCAGAAATAGTGAGAGAAGCAACTGGGTAAATCAAGAGACACCCCCTAGATAAAGAAAATTACGGCGTAAGCCGGAATCCAGTAAATGCAATAACTTCTGGATTCCGGCTTACGCCGATATGACGATTAGGGAAGTTTTTACGAGTGCATCATCCTTTATTTTTGAAAAATCTTGGCTGCAAGATCAATGTCTTCGGGACAGAAGATAAAGAGAGTATTACTATCGGTCGGCGAGACTGAGCCATAGACGTAACTGATGTTGATGCCGGCGTCACCGATTTTTTGGGCGGTTGCGGCTAAGGTGCCGGGCTGATTGTCAAGCTCAATTGCCATGACCGGTGTGATCTCGTAGAGATAATCGGCCTGAGAGAGCAAATCTATAGTTTTATCGGTATCACTTGTCAAAAGACGAATCAGAGCAAACTCTTTGGAATCTTCTTGAATCATGCCGTAACTGGCAGCCGTGGCGTGGCGTTTTAAAGTCTTGCCCCGGGCTTTGAAAAGCTCTTCGACATAGCTGGTTGCATCCTGGATAGTGATGGCATCGATATTGATTTTATTTTCAGATAACAGTAACGTGAGTTTGCCTAACTCGCCGGGAACATTTTTCAGAAAGAGGGTGATTTCAGTGCGGACCATTGTTTTCTCCTTAACGAAATTTTATAAGAGTAGTTCAAATTTAAAAGTATTTCTCAGATTATTATGATTACCTACCACTTGTCAAGAACTTAGTCGACATCTCAAGTAATCTCTAAGGCTAACAGTGAGACATCATCGCCACACCCTTGACCTTTAGTCCATTTTTCAAGTTCATCTGTAAGTTGATCAAGGCTGTCATTAAGAGATAAAGTTCTTGAAGTGTTGAAACTTTCGAGGAGTCGTTCGACCCCGAACTGCTCTTTTTCCGGGTTCATGGCTTCAATAATGCCGTCCGAGTAGAAGTAGAGGCGGTCGCCGGCGCTCAAATCCAGCTTCTGTTCCTTATAAACTTTACCGACACCAACCATAAAACCGATCGGCATACTACGAACCTGGATGGCTTGGTTGCTACCGTCGGCCTTAAGGTGAATCATCGGCGGATGACCGGCCGAGATAAAAGTCAGGGATCCCGATTTGATGTTTAACTGGCCATACTGAATGGTGAAGTACTGTTCTGTCGTGCTGTCAAGCGGGAAGCGTTGATTAAGGCGGTCGGCAACTTCTTCGGGGGCTACCAGATGGTAGCCGGGGGAACCCGGAATCTGTTCTTTAAGAAGGTCTGATTGTTCCGGATTCGGATTAATAATACGGGAAAGATTGACTGAGAGCAGAGCCGCAGGTACGCCATGGCCGCTGACATCGAGTAAGTAGAGGCCGATATGATCTTCATCAAGGTGAAAAAGGTTTAAGGTGTCGCCGGCGAGTTCATCACAAGGAACGTACTTCCAGGCAAAGTTGGCCTTCTCGCAAACCGGTAGTTGGGTCGGTAGCAGGGATTGTTGAATCTTGGCTGCCGCCTGTAGGTCGCGGCGCATGCGATCATTAATTTTTTCCAATTCCTGGTTGCGTTGGGCCAGATTTTGTTCAAGATCAGTTATTCTGAGACCGACTTTGAGCCGGGCCAGAAGTTCATCTTTGTCAAAAGGTTTAGAGATGAAATCATCCGCTCCCGATTCCATGCCGGCCAAAAGATCTTCTTTTTCGGTGCGGGCCGTCAACAGGATAGTGTAAACATAACCAGGCCGATCACTTGAGCGAATACGCCGTAATAGTTCAAGACCATCCATTTTGGGCATCATCCAGTCGCTGATGACCATCGGGAAATACTCATTTTGAAAAAGCTCCCAAGCCTCTTCTCCATCTTCGGCCGCAGTTACCTCATAGCCCCATTTTTTCAGGCGACTCTCTAAAAGGCGTCTCGACACCCGCTCATCTTCAGCAATCAGAATTTTCATATTTTTCCTGTTTTAGAAGTAATAACGGCCCATTGGGGTTAATTCAAATTCATTTATAGTTAGATATTCCTGTTCAAGGCGGTTAACGAATTTCAACGTAGTTCCCTTAAAATTTCGCCGCCCTTCCTCCAAGAGGCGGTAACCTTCATCACGACAGCGTTTGCAGGCGTCAATCGGAATTTCAATACCCATGCAGGATGAGTTGCGCTGGGTTTTTGAGGTTAGATGGCGTACTCCTGAACAGTTTGTACAGACCATGATCTGCTCAATTTGCTGATCGTTGATGCCGTCGGTATCGTAGTAGACCGTTTTGGCGCGGACATCGTATTGATTGGGCTTAACTTTCAGCGGCGGCGGCTGGAAATAGTTTTTCAGGGTAAGTCCGCAAAGTTTGTCAATGTAGTTAGTGATCTCAAGACTTTGGCGCAAGCTCTCAGGATTATAGTCGGGTTCGCGAACCTGGCTGTAATCGAGACCCGCCATTGCCAGCACAATACCTAAGTTGACATAAGGCAGGGCTCCCTGGATTGAGTAGCCTCCTTCGAGAACGGCAATATCCGGATTGAGTTTTTCATTAAGCCGGGCATAGCCTTGAGCCGAGGAGTTCATATTGGTGATCGGGTCACCATAATGGTTGTCCTGACCGGCGGAGTTGATGATCAGGTCGGGTTTGAAATCATCAAGAATCGGTTGTACCAGATTATCGATGACATAGAGAAAACCCTCGTCGTAGGTGTTGGGCGGCAAGGGGATATTGATCGTTCGTCCCCGAGCCGTGGGCCCGCCAAGTTCATCGCTGAAACCGGTGCCGGGATAGAGTGTGCGGCCATCTTGATGCAGGGAGATAAAAAGTATGTTAGGATCGTGCCAATAGATATCCTGGGTGCCGTCGCCGTGATGGCAGTCGGTGTCGACAATGGCAATTTTCTTGTTGCCGTAGTGCTCCCGGATAAATTCAATAAGAACAGCTTCGTTGTTGATGTTGCAGAAGCCCCGGTTACCGTGAACCACTTTCATGGCGTGGTGGCCGGGAGGACGAACCAGGGCAAAGGCCCTGTCTACTTGCTTCTCCATCACCAGGCGGGCCGCTTTAATAGCCCCGCCGGCCGCCACTAAGTGGGATTCAGTGCTCACCTCTTGCGGGCCGGGAAAGCAGAAATGGGTTCGTTCCATGTCAGCGTAAGTCGCAATCTCGGGCTTATATTCGGTAATATTGGGCAGATCAAAAACCCCCTCTTCGCGGAGTTGATCCTGGGTATAGAGGAGGCGTTCTTCACGTTCCGGATGGGTCGGGCTGATGGCCCAGTCATAAGCCGGAAAAAAGATAACGCCTAAATTCCTGGTGGTTTTCATTTTATCTTAATCTCCTCTTCAAGACCGGGGCGTATCTGGCAACTTACGCGGATAGTTTTGCTGCCGACGGCGTAATCATCGACCATGTTAAAGGCTTCGGCCTCGACCACGGAAATGTTCTGGTCGGCGATTTCAGGATGACCATTTTCTCTGAGATATTTTACCAGCTCGCTAATCCCGTCTTTTCGGGCGTCGTTTAACGAGTAGGAGCTGCTTACTTTTCGTCTGATATCGAGGTTAGGGATAAGCATGGTTTTCTTGCCTGTATCAGCAAAAAGTTCAACCTCCATGGTCATTTTAGTCAGGGCCGCTCCGATGGCATTGGCAACCGCGTAGTTGTCCGGAACCTCAGTTTCAAGGTCAAAAATTTTGCTTAAGAGCGGTGCCAAAATTGCGGCCGGACCACCCATGACATAGAGTTTTTGCGGGTTAATTTTTTCACCATGAACAACTTCTTCGACCGTATAGACCGGTCTTTGATTGATAGTTTCCAACAATTTGTCAGCCTCGTCCCGAATCGTTGTCAGGGCTAAATCAATAGCGTTGTCAGCCAATTCGACGACGGTCAGATGATTTTTTTCGGCAAGTTCCTGGAGCCCGGCAAAAGAGTTGTCGCAATTGCCGAGACGGCATAATCCTTTAACATTGCAGGCATCAATCAGGGTTGGTTTATGGCCGTCAAGAGCCATAGGCGGGCCTTGACGCTGAGGGCCGACCATTAATTTGCCTTCGGGGCTGATCGTGATAGCCGAGTCTCCGCCAATCCCGATCGAATGCGTGTCGATGGCCCTTACCGAGGTTGCCCGGCCACCGAAACTAACCCCCTCTTTTTCAAGTAAGGGGGCACCATCAGCAAAGATAGCGATGTCGGTGGTGGTGCCGCCGATATCGAGAATTATGGCATCTTCAGTAATTGAACTTAAGGCGATAATCCCCATAACGCTGGCCGCCGGGCCGGAAAGAATTGTCTGGATCGGGTTTTTACGGGAATTATCAAAGTCAATCGTACCGCCGTCGGCCTTAAGGATGTTAAGAGGAGCGTCAAGTTTATGTTTTTTGATACTTTGTGTAATCGCGTCGGCAAAAAGGTTGTAACGGCGCCAGACGGCCGCATTGTAGTAAGCTGTGGCCAGACGCCGGGGGAAATTGAGTCGGCCGGAGATGCGATGACCGATAGTTGTAAAGTCGGATTGATCCGAGACAAGTTCGGCCAGAGTCTGTTCAATCTCGGGGTTGCGGGGCGAGAATTTGCTGACGACGGCAAAAACCTTGAGTTTATTGTGCTTACAGTCAGTTACCGCATCTTGTGCCGCAGCTTCATTTAAAGCCTGTTGCCGGCTGCCGCGATGGTCGATCGATCCTTCAATCAGGTGGAAATGTTGGCCGAGATCGTTGCTAAAAGAGCTTGGCGCCAGTCCCGGCCCGGAAACCGCGAGAACTCCGACCTCCTCAAGTTTTTTTTCGACAATTGAATTGGTTGTCAAGGTTGTGCTTAGATTGATTTTACTGATGGACTGGTTAGGTTTTGAACTTAAAATTTTCTCTAAAACCGCATCAATCGATGCGATCAGATTGCTCTGGTCAGTTTCAACCTTGGCCGTAGCCGTGACCTCTCCACGATCAATAATAACCGCATCCGTATGGGTTCCACCAACATCTATTCCCAGCAACATAATTTTTGCCCCGATTTATTCATTATACTTGCAGTTGATGAAAATTGCATAGCACAAACTCAACGCTTGCGTCCAGTTTAATGTCGCAGTTTAGCCGGTTTTGTTGTATATAAGATAAATGTCCAAACTAAAAAGAGTGGTCTTAGGTTTCAGTGGCGGCGTCGATAGTGTGGCGGCAGCGGTTTTACTCGAGCGCAGAGGGTTTGAGGTGGTTCCGGTAGTCCTTGATCTGGGTGGCGCGGATACCCCTTTTCTGCTAGAGCGCGCCGGGAAAACGGCTTCCCGGTTGGGGCTTGAACTGATAGTTGAACCGGCGGCCGACGTTTTTGCAAAAGAGGTGATTGACGACTTGGCTTTTGCCTATAGTCATGCCCAAACCCCAAATCCCTGTATTCGTTGCAATGCATTAGTTAAATTTGCCCGGCTGGCGGCGGTAGCCGACCGTTTGCAGATTGAAAAACTGGCTACCGGCCACTATTTTCAGCGGTTTGTCGATGTTTCAAACGGCACTTCAAGTAAATCCGAAGTTACATATCATAAAGCTTTTGACCAGCGTAAAGACCAGAGTTATTTTCTTTTGTCAGTGCCGGAAATAGTCTTGCGCCGCACTATTTTCCCGTTGGGAGAGATCGATAAACCTGAATCCCTGAGGCTGGCGGCTGAGGTGGGCTATGAACTCGAAAATTACCGCGAGAGCCAGGAACTCTGTTTTCTCAACGGTGAAAAATACCAAGAGTTTCTGGTTCGACAGGGGGTGATTGGCGGCCGAGGTGAAATCGTTAATAGTCAGGGGTCTGTATTGGGAGAGCACCGCGGACTGCAAAACTATACGGTTGGTCAGCGGCGGGGGATGGGGATTGCGCATCCTGAACCCCTCTATGTGGTCAAACTTGATTATCAAAATAACTGTTTGCTGGTGGGCAAGCGGGAAGAGGTCTATGGCACCAGGTTGCAAGTGAACAAAATCAACTGGCTGGTTGTTCCTCCATCGCAACCGCTTAAAATAAAGTGTCAAATTCGCTATCGCCATCAGCCGGCCCCGGCAACTCTGACCCCGCTGGCCGATAACCAGGTCGAAATAG
>JAYEMC010000393.1:0-1903 GCA_034717935.1 Pseudomonadota bacterium
CTCACCGTTGGAAAAAACACCCGATATCAGGCCGTCAGTTCCGATACTTACCCCGGAAAGCGAGCCCGCCGGAAAACCGTCCTGGGTTTGAGAAAAAGTAGCGGAAGAGTCGGCATACTGGGTTGTCCCATCCAAACCGCTGCCACCTTCGGTGGTGCTGGAGCCAAAGTCGATATCGACCTCCTGCATCAATGTTGCACCACCGGAGAAGTTAAAATAGACATCATTATGTCCGGATTCACTTTTTAAGGAACCATTCGGATTAAACTGCAAGATACCACCGGAGCCAACCTCCATGAGCCGATCGCTGCCATCGTCATTGGAAATCCCGTTATCAAGATCGGAACTGTTCATCACCGCATGCCACTCCCACTGGTTACTCCCCTGCTTTTTAAAATAAACGGTAACGGTATGCGGAGAACCCAGTGTATCGTAGACATTCATGGCTGTCGAATAGGTCGCGCCCGTAGGATCAAAAACTGTATTCGGCGCAAACACACTTTCGACACTTCCTCCACTGGTAATCGAAAAACTGGTTACCGTTTTCGTATTGTTGGGGTCATACTCACTGGCAAAACCAAGCAACTGTTCGGCCGAGGTGCGCTCATCTTCCCATCTGAACCTAATAGGATTACCCACGGAGTCGGAAATTGTAAATTTTCCTGTTACATCATCATAATCAACCGTAAACGCGGCATCAAGAACAGGCAATGTGTTAGCAGGATTAGCTGTCTCAGTTGCATTGGTCATAGCTAATGCCAAAGCTGCAGCTATGGAGTTCTCCGAAGGAACTTTGACTCCACCATCATCAGCATAAAGAGTCGTATAGGGATCAGCCTGAACCGCAATATTGGCTTGATACTCAGTTATAGTACCACCTACGTCAACATTAAAAATAATCGTATTATTATTGTTGTTGACATAAAACAGTTTATCACTAAGCCGGGGTAACTGGTCGGAAATAAAATTACCACCATCAGAAATCACGATATCGTCAACCGCTCCATCCGCGTCACGATCCTTTATTTCGAGACCCAATATTTCCCGCATTGACATATCCGCAGGCTCAGCCGGCGGGACGTAGTCGGTATCTTTTGTGACGTTGAGAGTAATATCCACATTTGTGTTATTTGTAAAAGTAAACTTTCCCGTTACATCGCTATATGTAACTGTAAATTCTGTAGGAATTAAGGCAGCATTACTGACAAAATCGGGATGACTCTGAATCTTATCCTGCAGTTCATTGGCCAGAGTTTCTCCAGTATAAGTACCATTAATTAATGTCACAATAATATCATTCGTACCATCATTAAATGCAAAACGATTATTATAGTCATTAAGCACAAGTTTGGTATCAGCGGTCGAATCAAGGTTCGCACCCAAGCCAACCGCACTCGTCGGTTTACTGGATGATGAGACATCGGAAATATTGATATCGCCAATATCGCCGGACGTCTGACCATCTTCGTTCACTTTCCACCCTTGCACCGCAAGATTACTGCTATTGACCATCAGACCTTCTTTATCAAAGATAAAATCTCCGGCTCTCGTATAGAAATTGGTCCCCCCATCGGCAACGATAAAAAATCCATCACCATCAATCGCCAGGTCGGTTCCGCGAGTTGTCGTCTCAAATGAACTCTGCGTAAACAGCGTACTGATGCCACCAGTCGTCGCCCCGCGCCCGATCTGCCCGGCAGAGCCGCCGCCCAGGCTGCTGCTGACAATATCTTTGAACTGGATACGTCCAGATTTAAATCCGATCGTGTTACTGTTGGCAATATTATTACCAATCAGAGAAATTGCATCACTATTGACATTCAAGCCGCTGATTCCGGCATAAAGAGATGTAAGAGCCATAACCGCCTCCTTCTTTTGGATTAAGTTGAATTAATTTAATTTT
>JAYEMC010000394.1:0-9795 GCA_034717935.1 Pseudomonadota bacterium
ACACAAGGGATAGGAGACTGTACAAGAGGCGTACACTGAGAAAATTAATTGTTTCCTTGACTCTTACTGAAAAGTATAGCAAAATATTAAATAGTGCCTGAATAGTTACCATCAATTTTAATCAGGTTCCATTTATTATGCTTTCGTTCCGTCAATATAGAGTCATCGCATTTGGTCTTGTAGCAGCGCTTTTCTTGACCATCTCCAACCTTGCCGACATTACGGTATCAGCCCAGGAGACCTATTCACTCAAAGAGTGCCTGGATTTCGCTCACCAACGTAACCCCAGGATTCAGATTCAGCATTTTCAAACCGTGCAAGCCGAAGAGTTAAGCAAAGCCGCAAAAACCGAATTTCTCCCGAAACTTGAGGCCGGCTACTCCTTCATCTATCGGGACAAAATCAACTCCTACGACATTGAAAACTTAAGTTTTCCCGCCAACACCCACGATCTCTACAATCTCGACATCACCCTGACCCAACCCCTTTTTACCGGCTTCAGTATTATTGAAAACTATCGCCTGGCTCAACTCGGCATCAAACAAGCCCTGGCCGAAAAGAAGCTCGCCCACCTTGAAATCACCTACGAAACCGAGGCCGCCTACTTTAACTATCTTAAACAATTAAAATTTGCCGAAACTGCGGCTCGCATGATCGACCGCCTTGAAGCCCAGGCTCGTGATTCTCAGCTTTTTTTCGACAATGAACTGATCCCCTTAAATGATCTCCTCTACTCTAAAGTCAAACTGAGCCAAGCTCGCCAGCAACAGCGCCGGGTCAAAACCAGCGTTCGGCTGGCCCAGGCCCAACTCGCGACCATCATCCAGATTGACCGGGACAGCCCTTTTACGATTGCCGATGAACCGACGCAAAAAACCATGGATTTCTCACTCGACCAAGCAACTTCCGCAGCCTTGTCGAAAAGGCCGGAATTACACCTCGCCAACTACGCAATCACGTCGGCTGTTCACCATGTAAAACTGGCGCAAAGCGACTACTACCCCAACCTCTCTCTGCAGGCCACCCATACCCGTATGGGTGATAAATTTACCGTCGACGGTGACGGTATCACTTCGACCCCCTACAATACGTATGTATCAATCGGCGTAACCTGGAAACTTTGGGAGTGGGGACGGCGCAGCCATCAGGTAAAAAATGCTAAAGCCGGAGTTGAGCAAGCCCGTCACACGTTAAAACAGGTCGCAGATGAAATCGCTCTGGAGATCAAAAATAATTTTGAGAACGCCGCCACCTCTTTTCTCAACATCGCCACAGCCGCAGAAGAGGTCGAACTCGGCAAAGAGAATTTCCGAGTCACCAAATTAAGATATAATAATCAGCTCAGCACCGCCACTGAAGTGCTTGATTCTCAGGCCGCACTGACTGAAGCTGAAGCCGGCTACTACAACGCCCTCTACGAATACAACATTCAACTGGCCGCCCTGGCCCGCGCCGCCGGAGTCGAAAACTGGCAGGTTATTAATTCAACTCAAAGGATAGATCATGAATAAAGCAAAACGCATACTCTACAAACGAGAGTGGTGGGTGATCTTTTTTATCCTTGGCTTCTTCTTTATCAACTATCCGATCATCCATATTTTCAATAAAGATTTTATGATCTTCGGCTACCCCGTCTTTTACCTCTACCTGACTCTGGGCTGGCTCGCTTCAATCACCGTAATTTTCATCTTCACCTGGCTGGCCAGCCATCGGGAGTGATAGAAGGGTGAAGGGTGAAGGGTGAAGGGTGAAGGGTGAAGGGTGAAAAATCATTCTTGGTTGATGGTGTCAATCAGGAAAAAAGGAGAAAAGAGCAATCGACTACAATCCCAGATATCTGCTGATCGCCGGAATTTCGCTCAGCTACCTGCTCTTTCTTTTCGGCATTGCTTATTATGCCGACCGACGTAAAATAAAGGGCAAAAGCATTGTTGCCAATCCTTATGTTTATGCTCTGACCCTGGCGGTCTACTGCTCATCCTGGACTTTTTACGGCAGCGTCGGCGAAGTCACCAATACCGGATTCAAATTTATCACGATCTATATCGGCCCCACCCTAGCGGCCTTCTCCTGGGGTTTTATTCTGCGCAAGATGATCCGCATTACAAAGGAGAATAACATCACCTCAATTGCCGACTTTCTCAGCTCGCGCTATGGGAAAAGTGCATATCTCGGAGCTCAGGTAACCACCTTCGCAATTATCGGCATCATGCCCTATATCGCCCTCCAACTCAAATCGATCTCCACGACCTTTGAGCTCCTCGCCCACCCTGAATTAAGACCCGGCCTGCAAACCATTGCGACCAGCGGCATCACCCACTACCTGGAACGCCCATTCTACCTCGAAACCGCTTTCTATATCTCACTGGTACTGGCTCTCTTCGGCGCCCTCTTTGGGGCCCGACACCTTGATGCAGCCGAAAAACATGAAGGCATGGTCGCCGCCGTAGCCCTCGAATCTATTGTCAAACTGATCGCTTTTTTCGCCGTCGGCATCTTTGTCACCTATGGCATCTTTGACGGTTTCAAAGATATACTTACCCAGATTGCCAACCACGACCTCTACAAAGAGCTGCTTTTAATTAATACCTCATCAGCCAACAGTTACCAAGCCTGGTTTACGATGATCATTCTCTCGATGGCGGCAATCATGCTTCTGCCCCGACAGTTTCATATAGCCGTAATTGAAAACCAAAGTGAAAAACATATCAAAAAAGCGATGTATCTTTTCCCGCTCTATCTTTTTCTGATCAACCTCTTCGTCATTCCGATCGCCTTTGGCGGCCTTCTGGAAATCGGCGGCCCTGCCTCAATAGCCGACACCTACGTCCTGACCCTGCCGCTGCTCCACTCACAACAACCCCTATCGGTTTTAGCTTTCATCGGCGGCCTCTCAGCGGCAACCGGCATGGTCGTCGTCTCTTCGGTCACTTTAAGCACAATGCTGCTCAACCACCTGATCATGCCGCTGCTGCTCTTCTTAAAAATCAAGGCCGATCTCTCTTTCTGGCTGATCCACATGAAACGTCTAGGCATTCTCGTGATCATCTTGCTCGGCTATCTCTTTTTTCGCGTCATCGGCGACTCCTACATGCTCGTCAATATGGGACTCATCTCCTTTTCAGCGGCGATCCAGACGGCGCCGGCCTTAATCGGCGGCCTCTACTGGAAAAAGGGAACTCGCCATGGAACGATGGTTGGCCTCTCCTTAGGTTTTCTTTTCTGGTTTTACACCCTGATGATCCCCTCTTTTGTCTACTCCGGCTGGCTCTCTGGTTCGATTCTGTTAGATGGGCCCTTAGGTATCTGGTGGCTTAACCCGATCGAACTTTTTGGCCTCACCGGCTTCGACTTCTACTCCCACTCCCTTTTCTGGTCACTGAGCAGTAATATCATAACCTACCTGGCAATTTCGCTAATCGATACCCGGGATGAGATATGCATCCGTCAAGCCGAAAAATTCGTCGATGTCTTCAAACCAACTATCGACCGTTTTATGCACGAGAAACGCTATGCCAATTTCCCAGCCTTGTCGGCACTTGAAAAGATGATGGCTCGGTTTATCGGCAAAAAAAAGGCCCACCAAGTTCTGGCCGATTTTTTTGCGACCAAAGACTTCGCAGGCAAACTTTCCCAGATGAACGATCAGGAGCGCATGCAGCTGGCGGCCGAAGTCGAAAAAAATATTGCCGGTTCAGTCGGCTCCTCGGCCGCCCGCGTCATCTGTGACACCTACATGAAAGCTTTAGGCTCCGAGATGGAAAATGTCTTTGATATTTTCGGTAAAATCTCGCTCTCACTCGAAGCCAGCCAGGAGGAGTTACAACAACGCATCAAAGAGTTATCAGTCCTCTACGAAGCGAGCCGCATGGTCGCCTCTTCACTCAATCCGGAACAGGTCATGGGCGATATCCTCGACCTTTTAGTCAATAAATTCAATGTCGACAACTGCTCGGTTCGCCTGCTTGAACGGGATGGCATGTTGCGGATCAAAGCACAACGCGGTTTAAGTCCCGAATTTGTCAAAAACGCCGAGCGTCAACCCAATATGGAGTGCTATTCCGGCGAATGTTTTTTGACCGGCAAAATGATCAACGTTCCTGATACGGACAAAATCAACAAACCGATCTCCACCAACCTAATTACCGGCCAAGGCATCAAATCCTTCGTTCAGGCCCCGATCTTTTCGGAACAGGAAATTATCGGGGTTTTAAGCGCTTCATCGATGAAAGAAACCGGCTATTTTTCCGATAAATTTATTGATCTTTTCAAAACCCTGGCCCAGCAACTCGGAGTTGCCATCGCTACCGCAAGACTCTACGACCAACTCGCCACCTTCAATAAAGAGCTGGAGGTAAAGGTCGCCAAAAGAACTGTCGAACTTGAACGAAAATCGATCGAACTGGGGCAGGCCAACACCGAGTTAAAAGAGCTCGACCGGCTGAAATCGGAATTTCTTGCCAATATGTCACATGAGCTGCGCACCCCGATGAACTCAATTATCGGTTACACCCAGCTCCTCATTGATGGCATTGACGGAACCATTAATGAAGACCAGAAAGAGAGCTTGGAAACCGTCGAACGTAATGCCAACCACCTGCTCGCACTGATCAATGACGTCCTCGACCTCTCAAAAATCGAAGCCGGCAAAATGGTGCTCACGTTAAGCCCGGTCACGCTTGATGCAATCATCGACGAAACCCTTACCACTTTGAGTCCGTTATTTGAAACCAAGGAGCTCCATTTCACCTTGAAGAAAGGAAAAGATTTACCCAAGGTTATCGGTGATGCCGAAAAACTGCGCCAAATCCTTATCAACCTGCTCAACAACGCCATAAAATTTACCGCCCCTCAAGGCCGCATCACTTTAAAAGCAAAACTTTTGCTCGAAAAACCGCCGACCGGACTTGACCCACAAAAACGCTATATTCTGATTTCCGTTGAAGATAGCGGAATCGGTATCAAGGCGAAAGATCTGGATCGCCTCTTTGATGAGTTTCTCCAACTTGATGCTTCCGCCAGCCGTAAATACGGCGGCACCGGGCTGGGCTTGAGTATCACCAAACGCCTGGTTGAGATGCATCATGGCATTATTCAGGTAAGCAGCCGCTATGGCGAAGGATCGATCTTCTCTTTTTTCATTCCGATTGAGGAATAGCACGAAGAAAGGAGTCTAAATAGGATGAGTAAAAAAACAAAACCGGTCATTTTAGTGGTTGAAGATAACGACGACAATCGCCAACTCGTACTCAAGGTTCTCGGCCGCCGGGGCTATGAGATGGTCGGAGTCGTTGACGGCAACGAGGCACTGGAACGACTTAACTCCATCAACCCCGACCTGATCCTGATGGATATCAACCTGCCCGGCATGGATGGCTACGAGGTAACCCGGCGGATTCGCCTTCAAGGTAAATTCGCGGCCCTGCCGATCGTCGCCCTGACTGCCCACGCCATGGTCGGTGATGAGGAAAAAAGTCTACATGCCGGATGTGATGCCTATATCAGCAAACCGATTAATGTCCGCACCTTTCCTGAAACCATCGCCGCCATTCTCAAGGAACATCAGCCATGAAAGAGACGATTCTGATTGTAGACGATAATCTCGACAATGTCGTCCTGCTCGACAAGGTCTTAAAAAAATCCGGTTACCGGACGCTAAAGGCTTATAACGGTGAAGAGGCCGTCAAACTCGCCCGGCAAGAGATCCCTGACCTGATCCTGCTTGATATAATGATGCCGATAATGGATGGTTTTACATCCTGTAAAACCATTAAACAAGATGAATCAACCAAGCATATTCCGATATTCATGCTGACCGCCAAACAGGAGGTCGATGATAAAGTCAGAGGTCTGGAGATCGGTGCCGACGACTATATTACCAAACCCTTTCACCTGCAAGAGCTTCTGGCCCGCATCAAATCCAGACTAAAACTGACCCGGGAACACCGCCGAACGGTCACCCGGGAACGGAGCCAAGCCTTGAACCATATGGTTGAAGGGGTTGAACATGAGATTCGTAACCCGGTCGTCTCAATCGGTGGTTTTGCCCGCCGAATCTTAGACGAACTCCCCGAAGATGACCGCAAAAAAAAATACGCCGAAATAATTCTACAGGAGACCGAAAGACTTGAAAAAATGGTGAAAGAGAGCGTTGCTCTGCGAGATCTCTCCAGCGGCGGCAAAGAGAAGCTCGACATTCACCTCCTGATCGACGAAGCGCTTACCCATACCACCAACCTCAAGGAAGAACACCAGGTCGTAATCGAGCGCAACTTCGACCACAGCCTGCCACCGCTGTCCCTCAATCATGACAACATGCTCATCGCCTTTATCCAGCTTATCAACAATGGCCTTGAAGCGATCGATAACGGTGGCACCTTAACTATTAGCACAGCGGTTAACAACGTCTCCAACCTGCTGATTGAAATAACCGATAACGGACACGGCATTAATAGTAAAGATCTGGAACATATCTTTGACCCCTTCTTTACAAGCAAGATGTCGGGAGCCGGTATGGGCCTGCCCCTGACTCGTAAAATCATCGGCTACCACCACGGCACCATATCCGTAGAAAGCCAACCTGACCAAGGCACCTGCGTGACCGTCACGCTCCCGCTTAAAGAACAAGCTACAAACTAATCTAAGAGCCATCATAACAAAAGAAAAAATAATGGGTAAAGGACTGAATTTGAGTCCTCTGACAGTATTATTATCTCTGCTTTTCTGGGGCTGGATGTGGGGCATCCCCGGCATGCTGCTTTCGGTGCCCATAACCGCAGCCATCAAAATTGCCTTCGAACAGATAGAAGCCACCCGACCTTTTGCCATAATGATGGCCGGCAAGTAGGGTTAAAAAGGTACGTAACCAAGAAAGTTTACAGGTAACTATTCAGCACAAGTGGAAAAGTACCGTATATTGATGAATTTCAGCAAATTCTTCAATATACGGTACTTTTATAATTACATTTGACAACCCGTAACGATCACACTATAAAACATACCATTACAATCCTGATAAGCTTAAAGATGGAGGGAAAAACTATGAAACATTTGCGGATTGCTGCACTTTTATGTATCTTTCTACTGTTTGCAGCGCTTGCCTTTGCCGCGAAACCAGACAGCTACGCCACTGCAACCAAGCGCTTCCAAGAATCGGCTGAAGCACGAAACTATTTTAATCACGCCTATGGCTACGCCCTTTTTCCAAACATAGGCAAGGGCGGCATTGCCATCGGTGGAGCTTTTGGTCAAGGGCGCGTCTACCATGGCGGCAAACTTTCCGGAACCGCCACCCTCACTCAGCTCACCATAGGTTTTCAACTCGGCGGTCAAGCCTACAGTGAGATCATTTTTTTCGAAGATGAACGAGCTTACGAGGAGTTCACCAGCGGTGCCTTCTCCCTCAACGCTAAAGCTTCAGCCGTAGCAATTACCACCGGAGCCCAGGCCCAAACCGGAACCAGCGGTCAGACAGTGGGTGTCAGTTCGGGGCCGGCCAACGGCAAACAGCAGGGTTCAAACTATGTTAGCGGCATGGCGATTTTCGTCCATGCCCGAGGCGGTTTGATGTACGAAGCCTCAATCGGAGGCCAGAAATTCACTTTCGAGAGGTTATAAACTCGAACTTCATGTGACCATGACAAAATGGCCGAAGGGATGGCAAGAAGAGGGCCATGCTCGAAAGCATCAAAATCCGCACCCTGAGGCAACAACCGTAATCCGCATAGAATCCGCCAGCGAGTCATCAATCATAATTCCGGTGATAATTTCAGCCTCCTCGTGGATCTCTGCAATAAGTAAATCCGCAGCCTGAGTCATTTCATACAGGCTCATATTGGATGGCCCGGTAAAATTAATAATTAGAGATTGCGCACCTTGGATGCTCAAATCCTCCTGAAAAGGTGCGGCCAGCGCCTGCTCTGCGGCCTCTACTGCCCGATTTTCTCCGTCAGCCACACCAGTACCCAACAGAACTATGCCGGCATTAACCAAGATGTTCTTGACATCATTGAAATCAAGATTAAGCTTAGCTTGAACATTGATAAAATCGGAAATACTTCGAACCGCTTGCAACAAAACATTATCGGCCTCCATAAAGGCACTCTTCATAGTCATATATTTACCTGAAAAATTTAACAGACGCTGGTTAGAAATTACAATCAGAGCGTCTACATTTTCAAGTAATTTCTCAAGCCCGGCTTCGGCAACCTCCATCTTTTTCCGGCCTTCAAAGTTGAACGGTTTGGTGACCACACCAACCACCAATGCTCCGGCCTCGCGAGCCAGTTTTGCCACCATCGGCGCCCCGCCAGTACCGGTGCCTCCTCCCATCCCGGCTGCAACAAAAACCATCTCAACCCCACTCAAAAGTTCAGAAATCCGATAGGCACCCTCAAGTGCAGCACGACAACCGACCTCTGGTTTTGCACCAGCACCAAGGCCCCGAGTTTCACGACTGCCCAGTTGTACTTTAGCTGACGCCAAAGATGCTGCAAGTCCCCGCGCATTTGTATCCGCAACAATAAAATCAACCCCTTTCAGACCTGATGAAATCATATTATTAACCGTGTTTCCACCGCCGCCGCCAACCCCGATAATTTTAATTTTTGTCTGCACCAACATCTACGTTAATCCCCTATCCCTTTTAAATCGTTTCTATAAAACCTTGCTCTTTGCTATCTTTTCCCCTATATAAACCAAGAAAGCGACAAATGAAACACCACCTCAACGCTATAGCGACATATACTGTCGCCACTAAAACAGAGGAACTTTTATGAGCCTAATATTTCTCCGGCAATTAACAATGTTGCGCCATATCCCCAGGCTTCCAAACAAAACTACCACTCTGAACCTCACAAAGATCTTGGCCGAAAAGGGCTTCGAAGTGACTCAACGCACCACCCAACGCGATCTCAAGGCGCTATCCAGTATTTTACCTGGATTACAAGTTGACGATGAAAAAGATTACCCAGGTTGGTCCTGGTCAAAAGAGACCAAACTGAAAGATATTCCGACCATGGATGGCAACATGGCGTTGACCTTCCAATTGGTTGATCATTTTCTTAAAGAGATATTCCCCCCTTCGGTAATAGGCCAACTCAAACCCTATTTTGACAGCGCCGAAAATATCTTAACTGCAATCGACAATCAGGGCTATAGCCATTGGCAGGAGAAAGTCCGCATTCTCCCCCGAACCCAGCCCCTGATTCCAGCCACTATTGAAGAAAATGTTATTTCGATCATTTACGAAGCGCTGTTTAAGGGGCTCCAGATTCGAGCCCGCTACAGGCCCCGTTACGGAGATGAGGCGGAATATGATCTTCACCCTCTGGGATTAATCTTTCGGGAAAGTGTAGTCTACCTGGTCGCCACCATCTGGGATTACCACGACCCTCGCCACCTGGCCCTGCACCGTTTCAAACACTGCGAACTATTGGATAAAAATGTGACAATTCAGGATGGTTTTGATCTGGACAAATATCTTGCGGCCGGCAGTTTTGAGTATGGTGAAAACGAGAATGAGACAATCAAACTAAAAGCTCTCTTTTTTGACCACGCCGGCCATCACCTGCTTGAAACCCCGCTCAGCCTGGATCAGAAAAGCTCAGAGCTTAACGATGGTCAATTGCAGATTGAGGCAACGGTCAAAAACAGTGCCCAGCTCAGCTGGTGGTTGATGGGGTTTGGCGACGGCGTAGAAGTGTTGGCGCCGAAAGAGCTACGGGAAGAGTTTGAGGAAATAGCAGAAAATTTACTCGAGATTTATCAGGGTTAGGTAGCAAGAAAAATAAGTTG
>JAYEMC010000395.1:0-1898 GCA_034717935.1 Pseudomonadota bacterium
AAAGGAGAGAGTGTTTCAAATATTATTTTCGGCGAATTGATGGAGTAGATTTTCCCGTCATAATGAAAAATTTAATAATAGGGAAGTGTGATCTCCACCATCAGAAATCTCTTCTCCAGCAAATCATCCGATTCGATTATCCTATCGATGTCATCAGCTGTAAAATCATACTCCCAAAAACAATCTTCGAGCAACTGTTGATATTTTTGCACAGCATCTACCCCTACGCCTACGCCTACACTTAAACCCAAACTTAATTGACTCGCATCCGGCTCAAAAAACCTGCTTTTAGCCAGCGGCCACCAAGAAAAATTTCGACTGTACATTTCATATAAACACACTTCACGAAACAACTGAAGACGTATAGATCTAGACAGCAAGTCGAGCAAGCTACTGTTTAAATAACATAAATTTTACTATCACTCAAATTATTTAGCTATTACTATAGCATAAAAACGTTCTCAATAATCTACATTTAAGCACATAAAGAAGGACACGTCAAACAGTGGCCCCCTTTACAAACCCCTCCAACCGATCCTGCACTGCCGCAATAACCGATTGCCAGTCTCCGGGAGTTGGTTGCCGAAAAAGATTCATTGTCGGATACCAGGGAGAATCATCACGTTCCAGCATCCAGCGCCAGTCTGCATCAAAGGGTAGCAACAACCACGTCGGTCGAGCCAAGGCCCCGGCCAAATGGGCAACTGAAGTATCAACCGAAATCACCAGATCGAGAAGATCAATCACAGCAGCGGTATCTTCAAAACTCTCTAATTTTGGAGCCAGGTTTTCCGGACAAACACTACCGGAAGCACCTAAGAAATCCTCCAACTCTTTCTCTTGTTCACCTTTTTGCAAGGAATACCACGAAACCCCATCCACCCTGAAAAGTGACGCAAACTGAGAAAGAGCCATCGACCGACGGGCATCATTTCGATGCGCAGGATTTCCTCCCCACACCAAACCGACACGAAGTTTTTCAGCACTTCCAAGATCCTTTCGCCAACGCTCCAAAAAGTCTTTCTCAATCTGCAGGTAAGGAACCCGGCCCGGCAAATTCGCCAGTGTACTACCAAACAGATAAGGCAAGCTCAAAAGCGGTGCCTGAAGTTCATAATTGGGCCTCTTCAACTCATTTTCAAAAACATCGTCTTTAGAAACAACCTCCAGCAAAGGAAAACTGCCCTGCATCAAACCAAGCAAAAGATCCGGCACCGCCACGATAACCTGCCTGGCAATAGTTTGTAATTGGGGCAGGTAACGAGCAAATTGCAACGTATCACCAAGACCTTGCTCGGCCCAAAGTAAAATAGTTTTATCTTTGAGCTGAGAGATATCGCCATCCCAAAGCTGTGCCGACGGCAAGGTTGATAAGCGATTGGCCTGCCAACGGGCCTCATATAATTTAAACCCTTCCTCCCAATCTCCAGTTTTAAGGAGTAAAAAACCCAAATTCTGACGAAATTCGGCTTCATTTGGGGCCAGTTCAACTAATTTACGACAATAAATTATGGCTTCATCTACACGCCCCAACTCTTTTGCGATACGACTCAACGCAAACAGGGCCCAAATATGACCCGGTTCAACTGCAATGAACTGACTAAAAATTTTCAGAGCTGCGTCCTTATCGTTTTCGTTTACTGCCAAGCAGCCAAGGTTATAGAGAACCTCATTTTTACTCCCGGAAACCATTATGGCCTGTTGCAGTAACCCACGGGCGAGAACCAAATCACCACGTCCGGCCGCGACCACGCCGAGGTTATTCAACCAGATCGAATTCCCCGGATCATTTTTAACTAAAAACCCCAGCAAGCTGAAAGCCGCAGTAAAATCCTGGTTCTCATAAGCCACTTTAGCCAAAGCGTTAATCGCCGGCAGATACCCAGGATCTTTTTGCT
>JAYEMC010000396.1:0-1896 GCA_034717935.1 Pseudomonadota bacterium
GACTCTTGAGACTTTTCTGCTGAAAACTTAAAGTTGTCACCGCTGCCTCGCAATTGAGCTCCACATGGATCGGGAAAAGCAGACGTAAAGCTTCTTCCCCAAGCGGAATCAAAGCGGCAAAAGGTGACGCTAAAGGAGTAACGCTACTACCGACCAACATCATAAGACGCTCAAAACCGATGGCAAATCCGAATGCCGGGGTCGCTTTGCCGCCGAGTTCTTCAACCAGACGATCATAACGTCCACCAGCCGCCACCGCATTCTGAGCCCCGAGATCACCGGCCAAAAACTCGAAAGTTGTCCGCGTATAATAATCGAGACCGCGAACCAGCTTAGGATTGACCTGATAATCGACTCCAGCATCTTCCAGCAGGCCGCAAAGCCCAATAAAATGCTGACGACAACCATCACATAAGGCGTCACTGATCAGGGGGGCTGCGGCCACCGCCTCCCGGCATTGCGGTTTTTTGCAATCTAGTGCCCGCAGCGGATTTTCCACCATCCGCCGCCGACAATCATCACATAAAGCCTCTTGGCGTTCATCTAGGTAGGCCTTAAGATGATCACGAAAAGCCGGTCGGCAAGCCTCACATCCGAGACTGTTGAGATGCAGCTCTACTCCTTTGACAGAGAGTGCATGAAAAAACTGTGCCAACATTACCAGAGTTTCAGCATCCTGGTAAAAACTTGTCTCACCAAAGACTTCCGCACCGAGTTGATTAAACTGACGATAACGCCCTTTTTGCGGACGCTCATATCTAAACATCGGGCCAACATAATACAACTTGTTGATTTCACTGATTTTTCCAAGCGAATATTGATTGTAAGCCCGCACCACCGAAGCCGTACCTTCAGGCCTGAGCGTCAAGGATCGATCCGAACGGTCGAGAAAAGTGTACATCTCTTTTTCGACAATATCGGTCTCCCCGCCAATACTGCGGGCAAAAAGTTCCGTTGGTTCCAGCAACGCCAGACGCAACTCGGCAAATCCGTACCCCTCAAGCAGGTTACGAAATTTATCTTCAACTAAACGCCAGCGAAAACTTTCCGGAGGCAGAATCTCATTAAAACCTTTGACTGTTTTTATATTTGTTTTTTTCATAACTCCATCATAACTTATTCAAGGCCTCCTTGACAACCGGAAATTAACGAGGCGGGTAATTTATCGCTGATAAAACCCGAACGATCTCCCTCGAGAAAGAGAAAACCATCTTTTTTAACCCGCCATGAATGAGCTGTCGACCAATTAAGAGGTGTTTTTTCACTACCCCCACCCCCCCATTTACCCGGTTCAAGATACCAGCCCCCGGATTTAATTGCCACATTTGCCAAAATATCCGGCTGCCGCTTACCCGGGGCGACCAGCATGGCCAAAATATCAACCCTCTCCGGCAAAGAGGTGGGGTCAAGCTGACCTCCGCCCCAAACCAGAGCCGAGAGATCACCATAACGAAACAGCAATGAGGGAGCCATCGCTAAAATGGAGGCTTTTCGAGATGCTAAAAACTTAAAACCATTAGCCGGTGGCCCGAGTACCGAGATATCAACCCCATTCAGCTGAAAGGGAAAAGAGAGAGAAGAGAGTTTACGCCAACGCACACCGAAACGTTCCTGACTCACTCGACAAAAATTACTGAACGGCGGATAACCGCTCCAAACCCCGTGATACCATATTTCTCTAACTTTGAAATGCTCAACCAGAAAAAGCAGGCCTCCGACCAGGCCGCGCTGGGGTTCAGTCAAAACAATAGTATCAATCCGTTTAATTTTGCGCCGCCAACAATAAGGCGCAATTACGTTTTTTGCCATAGAAAAGGATGAACCCGAACTCAACCCCTTCCCGGAACCACTCCCTGAACCACACCAAGATCCACCATTAATAAGCAGGGCCTCACC
>JAYEMC010000397.1:0-1887 GCA_034717935.1 Pseudomonadota bacterium
TAATATCGATATTGAAAAGGCGATTGCAGAGGAAAAATTTCGTGAAGATCTCTATTATCGGATTGGTGTGATTATGATAACCCTGCCGCCGCTTAGAGAACGGGGTGAGGATATTGCGCTGCTGGCCAGGTTTTTTCTTAAGTGTTTCAGTGATGAATTCAGTCGAAAACTTCGGGGTTTTAGTAATGAATCTCTGGCGGCAATGCATGATTATGTCTGGCCTGGTAATGTTCGAGAGCTTGAAAATAAGATAAAAAGGGCTGTGGTTATGGCTGAGGGCTTGATGGTCGAACCCTGGGATCTGGGACTGGCGGAGCGTCCGGCGGGAATGAATGAAAATTTAGAGGCGGTTGGTGAACCGGAAATCAATAGTCTGGAAAAAGTGTCCGGCGGTATGAATATTTCCGGGATGACGATTAAGGAGGCCCGCAGTTTGGTTGAGCGGGAACTGCTGGTTACGGCCATGGAACAACATAACGGTAATATTGTTATGGCCGCCAAAGCGTTGGGCGTCAGTCGCCCGACGCTTTATGATTTAATGAAAAAGCATGGGATGCATTGATAGGTTGGTTCAAAGTTTAGGTTGATGCGGTGGGGTGTTTAGTTTTCGGGGGGGGATTGTATGGTGTCTATAGGGGTTTTTAAAAAAAATCAGATAAGTGATGCTCTGGCCCGGATTATTCCCTTTGCGGGTTTTATGATTTTTATTGGCTTTGAAGAGGGGCTGCGTTTTCTCCGCAGTCATGCTTTAGTCAGTTTTTCTGATCAAAATCTTTATCTGCTCTATCCGGTGAAAACCTTAACCACTGTTTTTCTGCTTTACTGGCTTTATCGGCGTTTTACTGAACTGAACTGGCGGGATTTGGGTCGGATTTCTGATACGCTGCAAAGTCTGCTGTTGGGGTTGCTGGTTTTTGTCTTGTGGATCAATATGGACTGGAGTTTAGGTTCTCCAGACAAAAGGGCGGGCTTTAATCCCGGGCTCTTTAGTAATGTTGCTTTATTATATAGTTTAATATTTTTTCGCTTGGCCGGAGCTGTGCTGGTTGTGCCGCTGATGGAAGAGCTTTTCTGGCGCTCTTTTCTGTTGCGCTATCTTGTAGATAACGAGTTTATGAAAATTCCAATTGGTCAGTTTACCTGGTTTTCATGCTTAGTCAGTGCTCTTTTATTCGGTTTGGAGCATCACCTTATTTTTGCCGGCATTATGGCCGGGCTTGCCTATAATTTTCTTCTTTACCGAACCAAAAGCATTGTTCAATGTATTTTCGCTCATGCCGTAACCAACTTGGCTTTGGGGGGCTATGTGCTGGTCAGTGGGAAATGGATGTTTTGGTAGCTCAGTACTTTTCTACTTACCTTGAAGTTACAATAGTTTATTTTGATTTCTTTGAAACTCTAAAAATTGTCAAATCATCAAGAAATAGAGTGACAATTTCCTTCGGGCGATGGAGAAAGAGTAGGAAGCTACAGATCTTATCGAGATCAAGTGGGCGTTTGCCGTCGGAGGTTTTGAGCTCTTTCAGGTTGAACGTGATGGTGTTGGCGCCGGGGTTTATCAGTAATCTGCCGTTGGCGCGATCGGCATAGGGTGGATTGTCACGGCGGTCGTCGATGCGATAGGAGAGGCGGATCAGTTCTGGAGATGGATTAAAGATATTTATCGAAAGATAGTCGTAACCGGTCCAGCTTTTTTTTATACCTTTGCCAAATCCCGGCCAAGTGACCTTGGGGTACATTTCAATTTTCAGGCTAAACTGGCCGGATGTTGCATGCTCTTTGGTTCTTTCGTAGGTTGTTCCGCATTTCCAGCTCAATTCATCAAGCTGCTCATCGCTTTCAAAATCCATGATTATAATTTTTTGTATGTTTTTCGCTAAATCTTTT
>JAYEMC010000398.1:0-1874 GCA_034717935.1 Pseudomonadota bacterium
TCTCGAAGATACAGTTTAATGGCATCGGCAATCGCCTGATCGTCAGTCGCAGAATGGGTCTTGCCCTTTTTGGATTGCTTTTTGCCCCCATCTTCAGGTTCAATACCCTTTGCGAAGCCAACTGCCGTACTCCCTCCTTTGGAACTGAAATGATCCATCCTGATCTCCTCAACAACCTGATAACACTAAAACCTGAATTCGAGAGTACCCGGCACCGAATAGCACCAGTCATTGAATGATCCAAGCAATCCAAACACTTGCACCCTTCATCCACCGTTTACTTACGGATCCAAACTTAACGGGGCAAGAAAATCAAGGCAAGTATAAAATCGGATTGACCGCAATCTTCCCTTTACGTACTTCAAAATGAAGCCTTGGTTGCCCACCTGCCGGCGGAGTTCCAGATAAAGCGATTCGTTCTCCTTGGCTGACAAAATCTCCCTGTCTGACAAGATTTTTTCGATTAAACCCATAGACAGTAAAGAGATCATTTTCATGCTGCAAAATGACAAGAAAAGCGTAGCCATTGACTCCATCACCACTATAAATCACCTTACCCGCCTCTGCTGCAGTGACATCACTTCCGGAACGGATTGCTATTTCTATCCCTTTACCGCCACCGGCTTTTGCTTTTTTACTAAAGGAGCGAACGATCTTACCGCGCAGCGGCCATTGCAATTTTTTGACCTGCGTCGCCTTTGTTTTTAATACTCGAGGTTTAGATACTGCCGTTTTTGCCTTTTTGACCTCTGGTTGCTTGCGAAACACTCTCTTTTTTACCGGAACAGTCACTGTCTTTCCCGGACTCTTCGTCTTAACAACCTGAACGCGCAAGACCCGTTGTGCCCCCGGCACAAAAAGTCGTGTACCAATCGGCAGTTGTGACGGATCAGAAACCCGGTTTACACGAGCCAGATAAGCTTCATTAACTCCATAAGTGCGACTGATACGGTAAAGTGTCTGACCGGGTTTAACAGTATGATAGATCCCCCCCGCCTGACAGGCACAGAGAAACAAGCAGGAAAGACCAAGGAGAAGAAAGGGTGACATGCGAATTCTCAACACAGAAGTGACCACCTGCAGCAATACTGTCGAAGAAAATTTCAGCATCCTCAATCACCAGAAAAGAATTTCGTTAGGTAAAACATTTGAGCAGAATAATGACACCAATTATAAGAATGAGCAATAAGATAGACAAAAGATTGAAGTATTTTTCAATCAACCGGCGAGCTGGTTTGCCGAAATAGTAAAACATCGCTGCCACCAGAAAAAAACGCAGGCCACGCCCCACCAGAGAAGCCAGCATAAATATCGGGAAATTGATGTTAAAAACACCGGCTGCAATGGTAAAGATTTTATAAGGGATAGGGGTAAAGCCTGCGGCAAAAATAATCCAGAAATCGTATTGCTCAAACAGTTGACCGACCTGAGAAAATCCTGTGACCGTGACTCCAGGAACATATTGATAAAAAGCGAAGCCGACCACATCCCACAATCCCCAGCCAATCACGTACCCCAGAGCACCACCGACAACAGAGCCAATCGTTGCAACCAAAGCAAAACGATAAGATTTCAAGGGCATGGCAAGAGCAAGTGCCATGAGCAAAACATCTGGTGGGATTGGAAAGAAGCTGGCTTCGGCAAAGGCCAACAGACCCAGAACCGGCACTCCGTAAGGAGTTTTTGCCCAAGAAAGAACCCAATCGTATAATTGACGAATGATTTTCATAAGTTTGGTATCAGCGAATGATCAAGTATGATGATTTCGAAAAAATAAATTGGATGGCTAAGCAAAAATTTCGTACTGCAAGGCTTAGTGGTTTTTCAAGGGAGAAGGTATACATATTGTATATCGAGGTCTTGAAAAAACTCTG
>JAYEMC010000399.1:0-1871 GCA_034717935.1 Pseudomonadota bacterium
CGCCCTCTGCCATCGGTGCGACATTGATGTTTGTGGCTTCATTTATTGTCATCGGCGGTTTGAAGATTCTTACCTCGCGCCTGCTCGATGACCGTAAGGTTGTCACCTTGGGGCTTGCGGTTATTGCGGGTCTGGGGCATGACGCTTTGTTAACTAAAGTGGATTCAATTCCCTTTTTTCTCGATGCAGCTTTCTCGACTTCGGTGTCGGTTACCGTGATTGTGGCCATTTTGTTGAATGCCCTGTTTCGGCTTGGTAGCCGGAAAAAAATGACGCATACAGTGATCTTGGATGGCGATTGGGTAGAGGATGTAAACCGGCTGGTTTGGCGTCTCGGTCATAGTTGGAGCGCCAGACCTGAAGTGGTGGCGCGATTGGAGCATGCTACAAATGAGTTGATTGATACCATCTACGGTCATAATTTGATCTCGGGTGAGCCATCGGTGCAAATCTCTGTGCTCTTTGACGAATACCATTGTCAGCTTACGCTGGAATATCAGGGCGAAGGCTTCAATCTGCCCGAGCATCGACCCGAGCCTGAGGATCTATTGGAAAACCCGGACGCAGTTAGTGATCTGGCGGGTTATCTGGTTAGACGTCTGGCTGATAGTGTCAAACTCGAGCGCAGGCAAAAAGGTGTGCGCGTGATAATGGTGTTCCATGAGTGAAACGCCGGCAGGCTTGGTGTTTTGATTTAGTGAAATTATGAAAAAACTATCTCTGACAATTATCTCCGCAATTACTACTGTGAGTGGGAAGGCGATTCGGCAGTAAAAGTTTTGGCGCAAAAGCTCGATTTATCTATTTGTCAGTTGGCGGACAGCGGCCAAATAACCTTTCCCACATTAAATAAAAAAATCGATTATATTCTGATTTCCAAAGAATTTGAATTTTTAGCCTATAATGTGCTTCCCGATGTAGTCTCGGATCATCTTGGTGTAATCGCAAAAATCAAGCTGAAAAAAGGGTAAATATGTCGATAAAAAATAGAGAATCTATAAAAGCGCAACTTTTTGGCGAATCGGTGATTCGCGGTATGACCCGGCTCTGTCGTGAGCATGACGGGGTTAATTTGAGTCAGGGATTTCCCGATTTTCCGGCTCCCGAACTGATTAAAGAGGCGGCTTGCAAGGCGGTGATGGCGGATGTTAACCAGTACGCCATCACTTGGGGCTCGGCCTCGTTGCGGGCTGCAATTGTTAAGAAAATGCAGGTTTTTTACGGCATGGAAATTGGTGGCGAAACCGAGATTACGGTTACCTGTGGGGCGACCGAGGCGATGATCTCGGCCCTGCTGGCGGTGGTCGATCCCGGTGACGAAGTGATAATTTTTGCCCCGTTTTACGAAAATTACGGTCCCGATGCAATTATCTGTGGCGCCATTCCCCGTTATGTTCAGCTTAACGCCCCGGATTGGAGTTTTGATCGGGCCGAGCTTGAAGCCGCTTTTAGCCAAAAGACCCGAGCGATTATTATCAATACACCGCACAATCCGACCGGCAAGGTCTTTTCGCAGGCCGAATTAGAGGTGATTGCTGAACTCTGTTGTCGGCATGATGTTTTGGCAATAACCGATGAAATTTATGAACATATTCTCTATGACGGAGCCCGGCATCTGCCGCTGGCATTACTGCCGGGGATGAGAGAGCGCACGATTACGATTAATGGTATCTCCAAAACCTATAGCGTTACCGGTTGGCGCATCGGTTATTGTCTGGCGGCACCCGAAATTACGGCTGGTATTCGTAAGGTTCACGATTTTCTTACGGTCGGGGCCCCGGCGCCGCTTCAGGAAGCGGCGGCGGAAATGATGGGTTGCGATGACGACTATTATCTCGATTTAGCCAATTTTTATAAGGAAAAACGAGATT
>JAYEMC010000400.1:0-1862 GCA_034717935.1 Pseudomonadota bacterium
CTCTGAAAAATCACTGTAATCAGGCTGAGAAGTTGGCAATTGCTCTCCCGACCCTTTTGCTTGCAACAGTTCAAGTAAAGCATGCTCTCCCGGCCCGGCGATCAAATGATCAATCAAACCGGCAAAAGGGTTCTGCCAACCCGCTTTACCGGCTTCCGGCCGACTCAGCCATGAAGTTACAAGACCGCCGCCAACCACGACGGGAAGTTCCGGATAGCGCTGCCGACAAAAACCGATCATGGCGAACGTGACCAACGCCTGACTTAAATAGTTCAGGGAAAAACCGATCAGGGAAGGATTCGAGCTCTCGATTAGCTGGGTTAATCTTTTACTGAAAAAGGGCCAATAGATATTCTCCTGCGGCCGGGCCGCGGCGGTCAGCAGATCGCGGCTTCTAAGAGGTGAAAGTTCAGCGTCCTGATAGTTGGCTAGCGAAACAGCAACACCGGTTTTATTGCCAACCATCTCTAAAACCCGATTGATATCGGCCACCGCCCGTTTGTAACGATCAAAATTTTGATAAAGCCGGGGGTCAGCCAAAGCCGCAAAATTTTTATCGACATGACGCAGTGCCCGGCGGCTCCAGGCATCATCAGCTTGCAGCGGTTCCTTAAGCAGAAACCGCAACCCTGCAAGATTAAAGTCAGCCACCGTACAGGAAACCCCATGACCACGCAAAGCACCAGCCAGTTTTGCAATACCTGCCGGCGCTTCCGAAGGCTTGGCCACCGGTGGATAGATTAAGATAATTTCAGACATGAACGATTACTGTCGAACCCTTTTTTTAAACAACTCAAATACGTGCACTCAGTTTAGCTGAAAGCCCCTGCCAGGCAAGTATTTTTTCATCTGCGGTAACCAGCGTTGCGGCAATTGACAAAGCCGTGGCTACAATTATCCGGTCTGCGGGATCACCATGAAAACCTGACAACTGACCAGCCTGGACGCCCAAAGCTCCATGCATTGCAATTTCCTGCAGACCTTTTTCAAGTAACTCCCGACGCCAATTCTGAAGATCCATTTTAATTTCCAAACGATTTTTCTCAACCAACATTGCAATTTCCCAAAAACTGATGGCAGCAACCAACAAACGTTCTTCACTTAATGCCTCATCAATAATATTTCGCGCTTTCACACCAAGACGATTACTGCCTTCATCGAGCCAGACCAGCACATGGGTATCTAAAAGTATCATAACTCAGCTTCCCATTCGACACCCAAAGATGAAACCAGATCATCCTTACTGCAAACCTTTTTCCGGTGAAGCCCAAAAAGGGTTTCAGGAACTTCCCGATAAGGTACCAGTCGGGAGACCGGCTTGCCATTTTTGGTTATAATAATTTGCTCTCCAGTCTGACAAACCTTATCCATCAAACGAAGACAGGTCGCTTTAAAAACTGATGCCTTAACTGTCTGCATAGAACCCTCCACAAATATTAGTTAGTACCCGACCACCATCTAAAACATAGTCAAAATCATGGTCACATGCAAGCAAAAAGCATAATCAAACCTTTTTCATTGACCATATACAACAAAAACAGTAAACCATCAGTGGTAATAAATGATAACAATAATCGAACCATAAACAGAAAAAGTGCCATCTCAATCACATGACTAAACTCAACCAACAGCGCGTCCTGCTCGTCCACCCTTTAGGTTATAAAGCCTCTGCGGCAAAGGCCGATATTGCCAGAAAAGCCAATCTGATGCCGCCTTTGGGACTTGCCAGCATCGCCGCCTATCTCGAAGAACGGGGCAAAAAAGCCGACATTCTCGACTGCTTCGCCTCTCCCCTGACGGCTGAACGGCGGCTGAAAACCTACCTTAAAATGATGCAGCCGGGCTGGATCGGTTTTAGCTGT
>JAYEMC010000401.1:0-1854 GCA_034717935.1 Pseudomonadota bacterium
CAATCGGTGGCGCGCCAACCTTCAAGTGAATATCGGAAGCCTTAAATTTAAGTGCTGACTTAAGAATGTTGTGGAACATTTCCATTGAAGTTCACCTTGAATCTCTACACTTTATCCATAGACGGTTTCTCTTGAGTTTTAGCTCCAGCCACCGGAATCGAGTAAAATTCCCGGACTTTAAGTTCCATGTCATCCAGAATATCGAGGTTCTCTTTGAGGTGGTTGCGGACGAAATCACGTCCTTGACCCAAACGTTCACCGTTATAAGAGTACCAGGAACCACTCTTTTCCGCGACCCCGCAATCAACCGCCAAGTCAAGAACGTCACCGGCCTTGGAGATTCCCTCACCAAAAAGGATATCGAAACGGGCCTCCTTGAAAGGCGGAGCGACTTTGTTTTTCACAACCTTAACCCGGGTTGCATTTCCCAAAACATCGTCACCCTTTTTAATCGCTCCGGTCCGCCGTATTTCGAGACGCACACTGGCATAAAATTTTAATGCATTACCACCGGTAGTGGTTTCCGGATTACCGAACATAACCCCGATCTTCATCCGAATCTGATTAATGAAAATAACCGTGGTTTTCGATTTGCTGATCGCAGCCACCAGCTTACGCAGAGCCTGTGACATGAGCCGAGCCTGCAAACCCATATGGGAGTCCCCCATTTCGCCCTCAATCTCAGCCCGCGGCACTAAAGCGGCTACGGAATCGACAACAACAACATCAAGAGCCCCGCTCCGCACCAGAATTTCGGTTATCTCCAAGGCCTGCTCACCGGTATCGGGCTGCGAAACCAGAAGATCGTCGACTTTAACTCCAAGTTTACGGGCATAAATTACATCAAGAGCATGTTCGGCATCAACGAAAGCAGCGGCACCACCAATTTTTTGCGCTTCAGCAACAATATGCAGAGCCAATGTGGTCTTACCCGAAGATTCGGGGCCGTAGACCTCAATTACCCGACCCCGCGGAATACCACCAACTCCGAGTGCAATATCCAGACTTAATGAACCGGTTGAAATAACATCAATACCATCAGCCCGGGATTCATCACCAAGACGCATGATTGAACCTTTACCAAACTCTTTTTCAATTTGGCTGACTGCCATTTCCATCGCCCGATGACGATTTTTATCCATGAAGAACTCCTACTCCGACGTATAGTCGAACAAAAAAATTAGACAAACAGAAGGTGCATCACCACCCAGGTCATGATGCCGGCAACCAGATCATCGACAACCACACCCAGGCCTCCAGCCAGATTTTCTTCACACCAGTCTGCCGGGAAAGGTTTGACGATATCAAAAAAACGAAAGAGCAAAAATGCCGTCAAGAAGTTGCCGAAACCCAACGGTACACAGGTCAAAGCCAGCATCAAACCGGCAATTTCATCAATAACAATCACCGGGCTATCAGTAACCCGTAAATATTTTCCCGCTTTATCGGCAATTAAAATAGCCAGACCGGAGAGAATCAACACCAACAACAGATACCAGCCATTACTCAACCAGGAAAAAAGAAACCACAAAGGCAAAACGCCTAGAGAACCCCAGGTTCCGGGCGCTTTCGGCATAGCTCCAAGGCCGCAACCCGAAGCTAGAAACAGCGTCCAATCCTCCTTGTTACAATATTCCATTTCAGCCCTCAAGGTAACAGTTTGTCAAAATTGAAATAAAAACATGTTCTCTTTCTAGTCAAAGAGTATCTATTTGTCAATTACTCACCACATTTTTTGATTTTCCACTTTCATAAGGACTTGTCATGAAATAAACCTTACAATATTACGCAGGATTTTTGTTCATAATCAAGGCACACAAATAGGAGCATAGCAAGACTATGTAACTATTTGTG
>JAYEMC010000402.1:0-1854 GCA_034717935.1 Pseudomonadota bacterium
CTCTCACTAACTCCATCAGCAAAAGCTTTCTCGGTATACGGGAGCCAATCAGCCGGACTCATCGGTGCCATAATCTGCACCACCCAACCGTAACCGTTCTCATAAGGAGTGGTTTCCAAGTCATGATATTTGGTCGCCGAAAGAAAATCTTCATAATAGGCCGGCAGATTCTTGGCCGTGTCTATTGTGATTTTTTTGCCGTCCAGCATAAAGGAGGCGGGATCGATACATTTATTATGTTTATCAAGGGTCAGCACGCCGGCTTCATTCATAGCGGCCATCGTAGCTTCACCAATATCACGGCAGATAGTAGTGTTGTCAAAATCAAAAACACAAATCTTCCCCTGCCCGGCATTAGCGGCTATCAACTTTTCGAGCCGCGTTTTGACTTCCGGATTCCAGTTTCGCGACAAAGAGACCGGCTGGGCCAACGCCGCAACCGAAAACAGGCCAACAACCAGCCCGACAACCAGAGCCATAACCAGATTACTGCGCAACCACTTGCCACACTTCATATCATTACCTCCCCAATCAAGCTAAATTTAAACTGAAATCAGTCCAAAACTATCCCGAAAACCATTTCCGGAAAGGTTCCCACCAACATTGTTCCAGATAACGTAGTTCAACATAACAACAAATACGCATCCGGTCAACAACGGATCGAGTTTTCTCAGTAATTTTAGTAACTGTTCAGCTAACCCGTGAATTCAGGGGACACAATCCCGATTTCCTTCGGAGAATCTGGTTATGTCCCCAGAATTCACTGAAATCCATCAAAATTAGAAGCTTTTCTACTTACGCTGAATAGTTACTAATTTTATTACCTCCCAAGTCAGATCAATTCTGAAAAATCATTTTTCCAGACTCTTTTTCTTTACTTTATTCAGTTAGCGGATATAATTACTAGAAGGCAGTCCGAGAATGCCCTTTTTCCCCAGCTCTACAAATGATCAGTCACCGGAGGAGATTAATGATGAAAAAACATCTCACTGTAATTGCCAGAGATCAGTGTATCGGCTGCCTCTCCTGCATGTTCGCCTGTTCACGTACCTGGCACGAAGCCTTAACCACCAACAAAGCGGCGCTTAAGGTACGCTCATACATCGGCTCTGAAGGAAACTTTTCGATCAGAGTTTGCAAAACCTGCCCGGAACCGGAATGCGTTGCCGCCTGCCCGACCGGAGCTTTGAGTCAGAAAGAGAATGGTGCGTTACAACTTGAAGCAAAAGAGTGTGTCTCCTGCAAAATTTGCGTCGAGAGCTGTCTCATCGGCGGTCTCGCCTGGGATGAAGAGTTTTCAAGACCCCTGCCCTGTTTTCAATGCGGTGCCTGCGTCCGTTACTGTCCCAATCAAGTTATTGCCATGACCAGAGAGGAGACCGACAATGTGGACTAAAATCCTTGAGATTGACCTCACCCATAAAAATTTTAACATTCTTGAAGAACAAGAACTCTTTCATCAGGCCATGGGCGGCACGGCGCTAGCCACCCACCTGCTCGAACGCTACGCTGATCCCGCCGGCGATCCTCTGGGCCCCGACAACCCGGTAATCCTGGCGATCGGCCCTTTTAGCAACATTCTGCCCATCGCCACCAAAACCACAGCCCTTTTCAAATCACCCCATACCGGCGAACTCGGCGAAACCCACGCCGGCGGACGTTTGGCCATGGCCATCTACAATGCCGGCTTCGGCGCTCTGGTTATCAGGGGAGCATCTAACGATCCAGTGGTTTTAGATATCGATGAAAATCAGGTGATTTTTCGCTCGGCCCGCGCCCTTTGGGGACAATCCGCTTCAGCCACCGAGCGTATCTTACGGGCTCGGGATTGGGCTCAACCCGGCAAAAAAAGTA
>JAYEMC010000403.1:0-1850 GCA_034717935.1 Pseudomonadota bacterium
AAGGTTTCGTCCATTGCTGCTGCCATTGTCATCTCTTCCTGTTCGGTGCTGCTTTCTGGGCTGTTGGTGATGTTGTTTTCTGTCATTGGTTAAAATTTAACCCCCTGTTAAATTTGGTTGGCCTAGTTGTGTACCATTTCAGAGCCTGTTCAAATTACTCTTAAAATAGTACCTGGCCGGGTATGAGATGCGGAGCCGGGGAATGCGGCAATTCGCAACTCAAGGTTATTTTTCATCCTTACTACTATAGAAAGGATCTGCAAGTACAAGTTGGGGCCTTTAGCATAGCCTTTTGCTAATTGCAAACTTAAAATTTCTTATCGTTGACTTTTTCTGGGTATAACGCGTATAGAGTGTAAGTCGAGTGGATAATAATTTTGATAGAGGGGTGGCAATGCTCACAGTTGTGGTTTACGCAGGTTTGATTGCGCTGCTCTATTACGATGGCCTGGCTCATATGGTGAGGGGTTGGGGGAGTGAAGATTATAATTATTGTTATCTGGTTCCGCTCGTCATTCTCTATATGATCTGGGAAAAACGGGGTGCTTTTACGTGTTTTTCGGTTAAGGTTTCCGGTTTGGGGTTTATCCTTTTCCTGCCTGCTCTTGGCCTTTTTTGGCTCGGTGAATTGGGAGGGGAATATCTGTCCCTCTACCTCTCCGCTTGGCTCGTGGTTATGGCTCTGGTTTGGATTCATGCGGGATGGCGTCGATTCAAGGTGATTCTTTTTCCCTTGATGATGATTCCCGCAATGTTTCCCCTGCCCAGCTTCCTCCATAACCGTCTCTCCTTAAAACTTAAATTGATCTCTTCTCAGCTTGGGGTTGAGATGATGCAGATGGCCGGCATGTCGGCCTATCGTGAAGGTAATGTTATTGATTTGGGATTTACCCAGCTGCAGGTGGTTGATGCCTGCAGCGGTCTGCGTTACCTTTTTCCGATAATCATTCTCGGTCTGTTGCTGGCCTGGTTTTTTCGAGCTTCGTTCTGGAAAAGGTTGTTGTTGGTTCTTTCTACCCTGCCGTTGATTGTTCTAACTAACAGTTTCAGGATTGCCGCCACCGGGCTTTTGTATGAACCTTTTGGTCCCAAAGCGGCGGAAGGCTTTTTCCACGATTTTTCCGGTTGGTTAATCTTCATGGTGACCTTTGCCATTCTCTTGCTGGAGATGTGGCTGCTTAATAAATTGCCAGGTTATTTGCCTAAAACTTGTCTTGATGTTTCTGCAGCCAAGGATTCTGGTTTGTCCTCATTATCGTCAGCCGCTCGCGGCCGGAAAGTTGCTCTGGTTGCGGCTGCCGGGTTGTTGCTGCTCACTTGGTCGATCTCTCGGGGGGTTGAATTTCGGGAAAAGATTCCGGTGGTTCAAGCACTTAATAATTTTCCTTTGACTATTGAATCCTGGCAGGGAGAGCGCCGGGAGATGGAAAAGAAATTTATCGATGCTCTGGATTTAAGCGACTATTTTATTATTGATTATCAGAACAATTCAGGTCGACAGATTAACTTTTATACGGCCTATTATGAAAGTCAACGTAAAGGGGAGTCGATTCATTCGCCAGCTTCCTGTTTGACCGGCAGTGGTTGGGTTTTTAAAGGTGCCGGCGAAAGGGTTTTGGAGATTTCCGGTTATGGTGGAATTACGGTCAATCGCGCCTTTATGTTGAAAAATGGCGTGCGACAACTCTCTTACTACTGGTTCCCGCAGCGGGGGCGGAATTTGACCAATGCCTACCAATTGAAAATCTATGTTTTTTGGGATGCTTTGACCAAACAACGTACAGATGGAGCTCTGGTGCGTCTAATCACTCCGGTTGGAGAGTTTGAAAAGGTCGAGGATGCAGATCACC
>JAYEMC010000404.1:0-1849 GCA_034717935.1 Pseudomonadota bacterium
CCACCGATACAGAGGGAGGCAAGACCACGTTCGGCATCATTTTGCTCCAATGCGGTGAGTAACGTCACCAAAACCCGGGCACCGGAACAACCAATCGGATGACCTAGGGAAATACCACTACCATAACTATTGGTACGTTCCATATCAATTTTAAGTTCCCGCACGCAGCCAATAGCTTGTGAGGCGAAAGCTTCATTTAATTCAAAATAGTCGATCGCGTCAAGCCCTATTTCAAGACGTGAAAGCAATCTTTTAATCGACGGAATTGGCCCTAAACCCATATAGGCCGGATCCAGCCCTCCAGCCTGAAAGCCTTTGATAACGGCTTTTACTTCAAGTCCCATATCTGCCGCTTTTTCCGGCGTCATCAGCAACAGAGCTGCAGCCGCATCGTTAATACCTGAGGCGTTACCTGCAGTAACCGTCCCATCTTTTTTGAAAGCTGGGCGCAATTTACCCATTTTTTCAACAGTTGTATCCATCGGCCGTTCGTCTGTGTCAAAAGTGATCGGATCTTTTTTACGTTGCGGAATCATAACCGGGACAATTTCTTTGGCAAAAATACCATCAGCTATCGCTTTACGGGCGCGCTGATGACTCAAAGCCCCGAGTTCATCCTGCTCAAGGCGGGAGATTCCATAAAGTTCAGCAATATTTTCAGCGGTTAAACCCATATGGTAGCCATAAAAGATCTCCCAGAGTCCATCATGAACCAGTAGATCGACCATATCAACATTTCCCATCCGGGCACCCCAGCGGGCCGCCGGCATCGCATAGGGAATTCGGCTCATATTCTCCATCCCCCCGGCAATCATTACCTCAGTTTCACCAAGGGCAATTGATTGGGCAGCCAGAGCGACGGCCTTCAGACCCGAAGCGCAAACTTTATTAATCGTATAACCGCCAGCTTCACGCGGCATACCTGCGCGAATCATCGCCTGCCGGGTAACGTTCTGGCCTTGAGCCGCACCGACGACATTACCCATAATTACTTCATCAACCTGAATTTCAGTCAAAGAGCTGTCCCAGGTACTATATTTCTCCTCAACCGGACACCCCTTACCTTTAAGAGCTTCAGGACCTGCCGCCGCAACTTCCGCTGACACCACCGGCCGACAACCAGCTTTTTCCATAGCATTACGAATTACCGTAGCCCCCATATCGACTACCGGAATATCCTTTAGACTTCCGCCATAATTACCGATTGCGGTCCGGGTTGCACTGACAATAGCTACTTCACGCATGTTTATCTCCCATTTTAATGTATAAATTTAAGCCAAATTTTCTATAACCATCGATACCGCTTCGCCGCCACCTAAGCAGAGCGAGGCCATACCGTAACGTTTTTGCTGGCTGCGCAGTGAATAGATCAAGGTCGTCAGCACCCGGGCTCCGGAACAGCCGATCGGATGACCAAGGGCTACGGCCCCGCCATTAATATTAACTCTTTGCGGATCGATACCAAGTTCCTTGACAATCGCCACACTGGAGGTTGCAAAAGCTTCATTGATTTCGTGCAGATCGATATCATCAACCTTTAAACCGGCTTTACCGAGAACTTTCGGTATCGAATTTATGGGAGCCACCAAAACATCTTCAAGAGGAACTCCAGCCGATCCCTGAGCCACAATACGAGCCAACGGCTCAAGTTTTAGTTCTGCCGCCCGCGCTGCCGACATAACCAGCAGACAACTTGCCCCATCACTGATTTTTGAGGCATTACCAGCGGTTACAATACCTTTCTTATCAAATGCCGGGCGCAATTTTGCCAAAGCATCCATGGTCGCCACCCGCGGCCCTTCGTCAACTTTAAAATCGTAAGGGTCGCCGCGCCGTGGAGTTATGGTAA
>JAYEMC010000405.1:0-1848 GCA_034717935.1 Pseudomonadota bacterium
CATCACCAAGGGCAAATCGGTCGGCATTGATGATTACCAGATTAAGCTCGATAAAGATAAACTCCTGGCCAGCATTGATAAACACATACAGTAATTTTTTTTACGAATGCATCAAGCCCCACCGAAATAAAGACGGAGAAATAGGATTATGGCTGACACCACGCTGCAACTATGTTCATTTCAACTGGCCGATGCTCTTTTCGGTCTCGACACCATGCTGGTTCAAGAGATCATCAAGGTACCCGAGGTCACCAAGGTATACCAGGCCCCCAAAGAGATCATCGGCATTATAAACCTACGCGGCAAGATTGTCACAATCATTGACCTCGCCATAAAACTCGACCTGCCCACTGAAGTAGATACTAATAACCGGCGCATCATCATTGTCGAATCACACAACGAACCATTTGGCCTGATGGTTGACAGCATAAACGATGTCATTCATGTTGACAGTGATGAATTAGGGCCGGCACCAGCCAATGTCCGCATCATTCAAGGCCGTTTTATTACCAGTGTTTTTCGTAATGAAGAACAGTTGATCGCGATCCTCAATATCGAAGAGATTGTCCGCCTGGCAGAGAACAAAACTGAGTAACTACAATGGAATTTTCATGCCTATAAAAGTCCTGGTTGTTGACGATACGATCCTCTACCGCAAAGTAATTGGCGACATCCTGAAAAGTGAAGCCGACATCGAAGTCGTCGGCACCGCCAACAACGGTAAAATAGCAATCTCCCGAATTGCCTCGCTGCAACCGGATCTGCTGACCCTGGATATCGAGATGCCGGTCTGCAACGGGCTCGAGGTCTTGGAATACCTACGTCAAAACCATCCGCATATCAGCGCCATCATGCTCAGCAGTCTAACCCGCAAGGGTGGAGACATGACCATGAAAGCCCTGGAACTCGGAGCCTTTGATTTTATCCCCAAACCGGAAGGCGGGAGTATGGCCGAGAATCAGGCTTTCATCAAAGATGCCCTGATCCCAAAAGTTAAAGCCTACGCCCGGCGCCACTCTATAAAACGCCTTTTAAAAGGGGGGCAACAAACAGCAGCACCCGGCAAAGCCACACAGCCCTCCAGAAAAACTACGTCAACACCCCAAACAGCACCTGTAAGAACTGCAGGAAAAACGATACCTGCAAAACGGCGCCACTTGCCCTCAACAATTATTACAATCGGAATCTCCACCGGCGGCCCCAATGCTTTGACTCGCATGTTACCGATGCTGTCGGCCCCCATCGGCGTCCCGATTGTCATCGTTCAACACATGCCTCCACTTTTCACTAAATCACTGGCTAGCAGTCTGGACGGGAAATGTTCCCTTCAGGTCAAAGAAGCCGAGGATGGCGAAGTTTTGAAAAATGACGTCGTCTATATTGCCCCTGGAGGTAAACAGATGAAAATCGTCACGGCCGGCGGCAGCCAGGGTAGAGTAAAAATCACTGATGATGCTCCGGAAAACAACTGCAAACCATCGGCCGACTATCTTTTTCGCTCCGTCGCCAGCCTCTACAAAGAAAAAGCTACAGGTGTCATTATGACCGGCATGGGGAACGACGGAACCAAAGGATTACGCCTGATCAAACGCCACGGCTCCCCGGTAATAGCCCAGGATGAAGAGAGCTGCGTCGTCTACGGGATGCCAAAAGAAGCAATCAATGCCGGGGTTGTAGATCTCTCGGTACCGCTTGACCGAATTGCGGCAGAGATCATTAAAACGACAAAAAAACCATAACCTCCAGGAGCCTGTCCGAGAATGTCTTTTTTCCCCAGCTCGGCGCACTGCCAGCACTTCCTTCGGTCGTTATTTTTTGAAAATAATGCTCGAAATACTAGGTGTATGT
>JAYEMC010000406.1:0-1842 GCA_034717935.1 Pseudomonadota bacterium
AAAGAACCAGTTACGTAAACTCCGATAACGGCTATGTCGTGCTCAAAGGCGATAGCAGCCGACGCATGGTGACAGCCGTCGGTTACCTGCCCGAAGCTCTGGATGGCGGCAAACTGGAGGGAACTGAGTTTGAGCTGGATGGCAAATGGGAGATGAGTAAATTCGGCCGCCAGTTCGCTTTCTCGGCTGCCCGTCTGGTCACCAACCAGCTCTTCTATTTTCTCGCCAAAGTCGTCAAAGGCTTAGGCGAGAAACTGGCGAAAAAACTACTTGATCATTACGGCGAAAACGAACTTTTGTCAATCTTAGAAAATGAACCGGAAAAACTACTTGAATTTAAAGGGATCAAAGAGAAAAAACTCAACCTGATAAAAAGTTCCTGGGAGAAACAGAAAAATTTAAGAGCCCTCTCTGAATTTCTCCTGCCCCACGGCATTACGCCCAACCTTTTAGTGCGGATTTATAATGCTTTTGGCGATGATGCCGGCAAAAAGATAAGCGACAACCCTTATTCATTAACCGAAATCCGGGGCGTCGGTTTTAAGACAGCTGATTCAATTGCCCGAAAACTGGGTCTCCCTTTCGCCTCCTCACACAGAGTCGAAGCCGCCATCCACCATCTTCTCCTAGAGGCTGGCGACCAAGACGGACACACCTACCTGCTACCAGAAACCCTGCACCTGCAGCTTGCTGAATTACTAGATGATGAGACGGAAAAAAAGCTTGAGCTAGCCACCTTTGAACAGGTTATAAGGGCGATGCAGGTCGAAGATAAACTGGTTGTCGACAGCAACCAACGTATCGCCCTGAAAGCTTTTTACTACATGGAGAATTTTCTCGATACTTTTTTTCGCAAACAATCAAAGGAGAACTTCAAACCTCTGGCCGAGAGCAAAGCCGTCGACCAGTTCATTAATGAGCAACAACATCGTTTAGGTTTCACTTTAGCTTCGCAGCAACGTTGTATCATCACCATGATCGGCACCGGCAAGCGGCGCCTCTATGCTCTCTCAGGTTATGCCGGAACCGGAAAATCAACCATCGCCAAAACTATCCTCGATTTTCTAAGCCAACATTTTTGTGATCGTAAAGAGATCACTTGCTGCGCTTTCACCGGCATGGCTGCGGCTCGCATCCGCAAACTTACCGGATACCAAGCCTACACCATCCATTCACTACTTAAATATCAAGGCGACAATCGCTTTGAGTTTAATCGTGACCGCCCCCTGCCCTACAAAGTCATACTCCTTGACGAAGCCGGCATGGTCAACAGTCAGATCTTCTACCGCCTGGCCCTGGCCGTGGCTAAAGAGAGCATTTTCATTTTAGTCGGCGATCCGGCCCAGCTGCCACCCATCGGGGCCGGTAATGTTTTTGCCGACATCCTCAATAAAAAATATCTTGCCCACACATCTTTAACCCAGATTTTCCGCCAGAGTGAGGATTCGGTTCTGGTTCATTTCGCCAACATTATCCGTAAAGGGGAGATACCACCAGACTACAACCAGACCTATAAGGACTTTATCTTCATGCGTGAAGACATTCCCAACTATTTTCAGTTAAAAAAAGAGCTCCCGGAAAAAGAGTTGCGGGAAATTCGCGGGCAGTGTAATGAGCGAATTCGCCAATTGATTATGGAGCTGGCGGCCAAGGCCGTCAAGCGTCTGAAATACCCGACCTGGGATTTTCAGGTTTTAACTCCGGTACGGCGCGGCCCCTTAGGAACCGAGATCTTGAACCATCAGCTGCAAGAAGTTTTCAACCCACACAGCCTATGTCAAACGATGCGTTTCGGCACAATTTTCAAGGTTGATGACAAGGTCGTCCACCTGCAAAACAAGG
>JAYEMC010000407.1:0-1835 GCA_034717935.1 Pseudomonadota bacterium
TGCCGGTGGTCGTGATGATTTTATTGGCCTCACGCACAATTTTTTGACTTGCAGCAATCGGCAGGTTGGGGTCGGTGGTTATGCTGATTCTGATAGCGCCGCTATCCATCGGTGGCATCAGTTCTTTACCGACAGTCGGCATCACGCCCTTGACACTGATAACAAAGAGCAGCATAAGTACGGCAAAATAGGTGATCGCGACGCTTTTTCGTTTTAGGGCGGCCTTAACCGCGCCACCGAAGAAGCCCTGTATTGCGGCATTGGCCCGGCTCGTGATTCGGTGAAAAAAGTCTTCCGCCCGTAAAAGAAGGGGGTGGTTCAGCGTCAGTATCTTGAGTGACAGTAACGGTACTGCAGTTATTGAGATTATATAGGATGCCGTCAGGGCCAGGAGCAGGGTCGTGGTTAACGGCCTGAATACGGTCTGCGGGTAGCCGCCGACAAAAAGAATCGGGGCCAGGGCGATCATCGTAGTGATGGTGCCGGAGAGATCGGCAAACATGATCTCCTTGGTGCCGTCCATGACCGCTTTATGAATCTCGGAACCCAGCTCACGATAATGACGTTCAATATTTTCCATAACCACAACCGCGTCATCAAGCAAGAGGCCTAAGGCTAAGATAATACCGGTCAGGGTTACGACATTAAATTCAACCCCGGCCAGCCACATCAGGGCAATAGTTGTGGCATAAACCAAGGGAATGGTGACTAGAATTACCAGCACCTGTCTGAAACTTGCGAGAAACAGAAAAACGACAAAAGTGGACATGAAAATGGCGTCACGCAGTGACTCGAACATGTTTTCGGTCGATTGAACAATCGTATCTTTCTGGGTGTCGGTGATGGCAAAATCAAGCCCCGGGTAGCGGGCTTTGAGCTTGACAAGTTCCGCTTCGACGCCGTCAATGGTTCGCACCACATCACTGTCGAGCCCGCGTTGGACGGCGAGGGCGATAGCCTCTTTGCCGTTGCCATAATAAGCGGCGCTGTTTTCGTAATGGCCGAAATAGATTTCAGCTACATCCGCAAGGGTTATGTCGGCGTTTAGACGCAGTGATCTTAGCCCCTCAATACTCTCTTCGCGGCTCGGTGATTTGAGCAGGTAGCGACTCTTGTCGCTGGTCATAAAACCGATGGCGTAATCCCGGTTATCGGATTGGATAGTGGCCAATACGAGCTCAATAGCGATCCCGTAGCGATCAAGCTTTTCTTTGTCAACAATGATTTGCAGCTCTTTTTTATAGCCGCCAAAAACATCGACATTGGCGACGCCGGGGAGCTTGATGAGTTGTTGTTTTAGCCGGTTTTCCGCTAATTGGCGAATATCTTCAAGCGGCATCGGGCTTTTCGGGCTGACGGCAATGACGATAATCGGGGCGGTGGCGGCGGATATTTTATGGATTTGGGGTTGAAGAATATCGGCGGGGAGTAAAGATTGGATTTTATCCAGAGCATTACCTGCATCTGCGGCCGCCATGCCAAGATCTTGGCGATATTCAAACTCGGCCCGAATGACACTGACTTCATCGATGGTGGTGGAGTAGACCCGGCGGATATTTTCTAACGTATAGAGTTCTTCTTCTACCGGAACACTGACGTTGGCGGCCAGGGTTTTGGCCGAGCCGCCCGGTTGGACGATGACCACGGCAATCTCGGGATAGTTGGATTCGGGAAAAAGTTTGCGGTCGATGCGCTGGTAGCCCATGACCCCCAGGCAGAGAAAAAGGGCGAGGAACGAATATATAAAATAGGGGCGTCCCAGCAGACTTTCAATCCAGCTCTTATTCATGTTTATCCTAATTCGGTAAAATCGGAAGCAAAATATAGAAATTATT
>JAYEMC010000408.1:0-9512 GCA_034717935.1 Pseudomonadota bacterium
AAGAAATCATTTACCAGACGGCGCTCCCGCACCACTTTCAAAGCCTCGACCAGCCCCATATCACGCTGATTTACAGCCCAAACCGACTGCAATTTAAGCAAAATCAGAACCCACATGACGACTGAAACCAGCATAATCGGCACCATCAAGATACCGCCCCGGTAAAAGTAATCAAGAATATCGAAAAAAATCCGCATTAGTCACATATCATCCTTCATCCTTCATCCTTCGTTCTTCATCCCTTTGCCACCCCTCTGCAGGGCGATACTCAAACTTATCGATTTCTCTTCCATATCGCCGATTATAACGTCAACCCTACGGGCAAACCAGGTATGGAGCAAGATAATCGGAATCGCTACCGTCAGCCCCAGTTTGGTCGTAACCAGCGCCTCGGAGATACCCCCCGACATCATCCGGGGGTCACCAGCTCCATAAACAGTAATCACCTGAAAAGTGTTAATCATGCCGGTTACAGTTCCCAGCAATCCTAACAACGGAGCGATGGCGGCCAAAACCTGAAGCGTCGGCAAAAATTTTTCGAGACGCGGCAACTCCTTGAGAACCGCCTCTTCGAGGACATTCTCTAAAACATCACGGGCCGCCTGACGAGCTCCGAGACCAGCCGCCAAAACCCGAAAAACCGGCCCTTTTTTATTCTCCAGTAGTTCCAGGCTGCTCTGAAAATCACCGGCGGCGACAAGTTGGATAATTCTGCCCATCACCTTGTCGGTATTACTTTTAACGCGACTTAAAAAGAGAAAACGTTCGAGACTGAAAATCAGGGCGACAAAACCAACCAGCAGGATAGGCCAGACCAGAATCCCGCCCGAGCGCAAACGTTCCCAACTTGACGGGGTTAAAGCGAGACGCCGCACCGCATCACCGCCGGAAAAATCGAGATAGACCGCCTGACTCTCTTGAGCGATAAATTTTTTCAGATTTTTACCGACCCGCCAGCTCGGTTTCGAGACCGCCAGCAGAGCGTCATTCTCGGGCCCGTAAACGGCATAACCGCAACTATTGTCGGCATCATCCTGATAGATGGTCGACAAGGCCCCTAAACGCACAATCCGTCCGCTCGCCCGGCGCCCATCAAGCCCGACAAAAGAGGCCTGCGAACGTTTGATTTCGGCACTGGCCCGCATCTCGGCAAAATAGAGATCTGCAATTGTGGCAATTTCACCCATCCCCGGATATGCGGTCGCCTTGAGAATTTTACGTACCGGTTCAAGACGGCCCGGGAGATCCCCGGAGACCGGAGAATTCTCCAGCAAAGAGGACAAATCACGCGCACTGGTACGCACCACGCCCGCCAATTCATTGAGTTTATGCAGAGCTCGACGACTTTTTTTCTCAAGCGTTTGTTGCTCCCCAACAAGTTTTTCAAGCTCTTTTTCCTGGATGGCAATCGCCGCCTTGATCTCAGTCGCCCGCCGGGCGGCATCGGCTTTGGCTGCCTTTGCTACTTTGCGCAAGACGGCAATTTCGGCTTTATTGAGACGATTTTCAGACTCCGCCGTTTGCTGCTCTTGTTCAACCTGAAGTGTCGCCCGTTTTAACAAGCCGGAACCGTCTTTCTCAGCGACCGCCGCTAACGACCACGAAACTGAACCCGACAGAGCAAAAAACAGACTCAAGATAATAACAAAAAAAGGGCGGATTTTCATGGCTTACCCCCTGCCACCGGCAAACAGACAAGATCGAAGGCTCGCTGTTTAAGGGTCATGCGCAAAGCATCCTTGACCGCCTCGTGAGAAGCTCCCGACAAAGGTTCCCAGGTTTTGGTCAAACGATTAAACCACCCCGCCTGATCACCATCAAACGAGAGATAGTAGAGTCCAACCCGGCCCAGGCGCAACATCCGAACCGTGATTTCGGCCCCGTCAAGTGTCAAAAACTCCTCACTAACCTCAAAACCGCGACCAAATCCGGCTTCGATTTTAAGCACTTCCATAACCCGCCGCAATTTCTCGGCCAGATCGGCATCGTAACTGTTTAAAGCATCGCGCAGATCGGCCAGGCGCCGCTCTCTTTCGAGCGTAGAAAAAGGCAGATCCGCCGCCGTAAAATCTTCAATCCGACCAACCATTTCATCGAGAAAAGGTTCCAGCCGGATACCGATTTCAGCCATATCATCAAGCCCCGTCTGCAACCTTAAAATCTCCTGACGACGCTGTTGATCATAGCCTTTCAATTTCAAATGACGGGCTTCAAGCAGTTTGAGCTCAAGTTCCAGGGCATGAGTGGCATCATCAAGCTCGCGCCGCTCCTCCCGCCACTCCTTAAGCAGAGTTGTGGTCTCTTTCTGAACCTCCACCGTCTCTTTTACGGTCTCATCAAGTTTCTGCCGGGAAAGAACCGGAGCCGAAAATGCGACTTGCACCCACCCTAAACAAAAAACCAACAGTAATCCCGCCAGTAATAAAACCGATTTTCGCACCATCTTCTCTCCCTTATAAAAAACAAGGCCGCTCCCGGCCTTAAGTGGTTCGCACAAAATTTTATGTGAATATTTATTCTATATGTGTTAACATATTTAAAGTCAACCGGGAAGACGTAAATTTCCCCGCAAAACCGAAAATAAGGAATTATGAATGCGCTACACATTAGCTGAAATTGCCGCCAGGGTTGGCGGCGAGGTTATCGGGGATGAAAACCTGGTGGTAACTGGTATCAACAGCCTGGAGGCAGCCTCTGCTGATGAGCTCTCCTTTGCCGAAGAGAAATTTCTCGAAAAAGCGGTCGCCTCAAAAGCCGGAGCTTTGCTCGTTCCAAGAAAAGTAGATAATCTACCACAGTCATTGATTATCTGTGACCAGCCCTTCCAGGCTGCGGGCCTGATCATGATCGAGATCGACAAAGCCATTCAGATGGTAGAGCATCACATTGATAAAACGGCGACTATCGGAAAAAATGTCTCCTTAGGTAACAATCTTCATATCGGCCCCGGAGCGGTTATCGGCGATGATGCGGTTATCGGCGATAACTGTCGTATCTATGCCAACACCTACATCGGCAGAGGGGTGCAGATCGGATCAGACTGTCACCTCTATCCCGGAGTCGTGATTCGCGAAAACTGCCGTATCGGCGACCGGGTTATGATTCACCCCAATTCCGTCATCGGCTCAGACGGTTTTGGTTTTCTTCAGGTCGGCGGCTGTAATGTCAAAACCCCCCAGATCGGCCGGGTCATCATTGAGGATGATGTCGAGATTGGGGCTCTGTCTACTGTCAATCGTGCCGCTATGGATGAAACCGTCATCGGTCGCGGCACCAAACTTGACGACCATGTCCACATAGGTCATGGTGTCAAAGTCGGTCATGAAGTAATCATGTGCGCCCAAGTCGGAATCTCCGGCAGTGTCCGCATCGGCAATCAGGTGATGCTGGGACCCAGGGCGGGCACTGTCGACCATATCACAATTGGCGATCGAGCTCGTTTGATGGGCGGCACCGGAGCAACCAAAAATCTTGCCGGAGATAAAGACTACGGTGGCATCCCGGCGGTTCCACTCAAACAATCATTGCGCCAGATGATGGCCGCCACCCACCTGCCCAAAGACCGCGGACGCCTGGCTACGCTTGAAAAACGGGTACAGGAGTTGGAAAAACTTCTCCAAAAATGATGGCGTCGTAAAAAGTAATATTTCATAACAATCATAATGGAGGGAAAATCGTGAATTTGAAAAAAACAGCTTTAACCATCGCGCTAACAACTATTTTCATTATAAGCCTTAGTCTTCTGTCACCTCTGCAAGCAGCAGAGTACAGTGCGGACATGGAGACCCGTTCGCAAGGGCACATCGTTGTTCAGGGAAAAATTTTTATCAAGGGAGAACTGAGCCGTCATGAAATGAATCAGGGGGGCCGGAAGGTAATTATGATCAGCCGCCTCGACAAAGGCGTCGCCTGGACTCTGATGCCGCAGGAGAAAAGTTATCTTGAGATGTCTATCGACTTGGATGACAATGAAATCATGCCTGACAACTGGAAATCACTCCTGGAAAAAGAGGGAAAAAAGCTCGGCAGTGAAACTGTAAACGGCATTAAATGTAACAAATATGAGATCACTGATGAGGGCGAAAAGGTAACCTGCTGGATTGCAAAAAAAGAGGGGATGGCCGTTCGTATCGTCACCACCGAGAGCGAAGTCAATTACCGCAACATCCGCACCGGCCAGCAGTCGGATCACCTCTTTCAAATCCCGACCGGATACCGTAAATTTGCCATGCCGCAAATCCCCGGCATGCAGGGAATGCAGGAAGGCGGCAATATGCCCGCCTTCCCCAGTGCCAGATAGCAATTGATAAATATTCGGGTCACTATAAAACTACAGAAAACAGCAACAAACGCCGCTTCGCTATCCATAACCGGGGACAGAATTGAATTCTGTCCCCACATAGAGACAATTTCAGGCAACACCTGAATAATTACGATACCAGATCAATCAATTTTGTTGAATTTACTACCCGGAACGCCGCAGACGCTACATTTATCTGGACAATCACCACTCACCGTATTACCGCAGACGCTGCAAACCAAAATATCATCGGCCGGCAAATCACCGCCCTTCTCATAGGTCGCCAAAGCTTCCTCGTAGAGACCAAAGTGAATTTCTTCAACCGTATTGGCCCACTCAAACATCCGCAACGCCTTTTTGTTACCCTCTTCTTTGGCGGTCGCGATAAATTCGGGATACATATTTTTAAACTCATGGCTTTCACCAGCCACCGCATCACGCAAGTTGGCACCCGTATCACTCACCCCGTCCATCGCTTTGAAATGACCAAGAGCATGCACGGTCTCGGCGGCGGCCGCCGCCCGGAAAAGTTTGGCAATCTGTGAAAAACCATCAGCATCAGCCTTAGTCGCATAAGCCAGATATTTACGATTGGCCTGACTCTCTCCGGCAAACGCCGCTTGTAAATTTTCTAATGTCTTTCCCATTATCATCTCCTTTAAAAATTAAATTGATCATTAAAAATTGTATCGGCTGCAAATCATGCCAAATCCATACTAAACAAGACTATCTTTGTCAAGATAAAAATGATCGAGTCTTGCAAGCGGGGTTTTTCTGTGTTATTTCTCATCTAGTGCTAACACAAAGATAAAAGAGAACAAATATGCAAGATACCGAAACAACCAAAAAACTGATCGCTACGGCTCTGGGCCGGGAGCCGGCCGACCTGGCCGTTGTCAATGCCAATCTGGTAAATGTTTTTACCGCCGAGATTCAACCGCAAAGCACGATTACGGTCAGTAATAGAAAAATCGCAAGTATCGGCACACCTCCAGCCGGGGCTCTCGGGCCGGAGACCACAATAATTGATGCCATGGGTGATTTTGTCCTGCCCGGCTACATCGAGACCCACACCCATATTGCCAACGTTTTTCGCCTGCACGATTTCTGCGCTGCAGTTCTGCCGCACGGAACAACCACGGTTTTCAGTGAAGCAACCGAACTCGGCAACAGCCTCGGCTGCCGAGGTTTAAACTGGCTCCTGGAAGAGGCGTCCGGTTTACCCTTAGATCTAAATTTCACGGCTCCTTGCTTCTCTCCCACCTATCCCGATTTTGAGAACAGTTACCCGATATCTTTAACCGAATACGAAGAACTTTTTCAAGATAAAAAAATTGCCGGGATCGGAGAAGCCTACTGGCCCGATATTTTAGCGGCCGATGAGCGCACTTTAGAACTTCTCGCTCTGGCCCACCACTACAATAAACCGGTGCAAGGCCATTCAGCCGGAGCCAAAGAAGATCAGCTCAACGCCTTTGCCGCAGCCGGTATCAGCTCCTGCCATGAACCGATCAATCCCGAACAAGCCCTTGACCGCCTGCGTCTCGGCCTCCACCTGATGATCCGTGAAGGCAGCATCCGCCGTGATCTCGCCGGGGTGTCTCCGGTACAAAAACTGACCCGAGAGCGCCGCCGTATGACCATCTCAACCGACGGCGTCACCCCCTCATGGCTGCTTAACGAAGGCCATCTCGACAACTTGGGACAAAAGGCGGCAAGTTTAGGTTTCGATCCGCTTACTGTGGTTCAGATGCTGACCTTAAATGCCGCCGAAGCCTTTCAACGCCAGGACATTGGAGCCTTGGCGCCGGGACGGCGGGCCGACATTCTGATTGTCCCGCAACTGGAAAAATTTACGCCACGAATGGTTCTTGTCCAAGGAGAGGTACGCGCCGAGCAAGGAAAGTTGAAAAATGCCGAAAGTTACACACCTTACAGTTATCCACCGGCGGCGTACAACTCACTCCCCTTAAAACCGGTTACGGCGGCAACCTTTCGCTACCCGACAAGCAAAAGTAACCAGGTTAAGGTGCGGGCTATCAAACCGGAAATCGGCAATATGGTGACCCTCGAGGTAACCCCAACCCTGAAAATCGAACAGGGCAATATTCTCGCCAACCCGCTTCAAGACACAATTAAATATGTCGTCTTCGATCGTTACGGCAGCAATCGCATCGCCCGCGGCTTTCTCGCCGGCACCGGAATTCAACGTGGAGCCTGGGCTTCAACATTAAACTGGGAATGTTATCAGCCCACCGTCATCGGCTGTAACGAGGAGGAGATGGCATGTGCCTTTAATCGCCTGCTTGAAATAAAGGGCGGAATTGTTGTGGCTGACGAAGGCCGGATCCTGGCCGAACTCCCGCTGCCGATCGGAGGTATCAAAACAGATCTGGGTTTGCGCGAGATTCTAACCCTTGAAGAACAGATTGTCGAAGCTTTAACCACTCTCGGTTCAAGACTTGATAACCCCTTCTTCCACTACCAGACTTTGGCCTTTACCGGCCTCCCTTTCCTGCGCCTGACCGACAAAGGTCTTTTCGATGTCCGTAAACGCTCACTGGTGCCCTTGGAAGTAGATTAACGCCAATTATTTCTCTTTCTTTTACCGCTTCTTACCGCGCACCGGCGGTCGGGTGTCGGCCAGATCAACCTCACCGCAGTGATGTAAAATCTCTTCCCTGACGCCATCACGTAAAGCAACCGCCGCCGCCCAATCGGCATCCTGGGGCTGAATCGGTTTGGCGATCGTCACCGCAACCATTCCCGGACGTGGTAACCAGGAGCCTGGAGAAAGCTTTTGCCGGGTACCTCTGAGAATCACCGGAACCACGGGGTGGGCGGCGGTCGCCGCCGTAACAAAAGCGCCCATCCGAAACGGCAAAAGGCCGGGCAGACGATGAAAAGTTCCTTCCGGGAAAAAGAGAAGTGACCTGCCGGAAACCCCGGCCCGGGTCAAACGACGCGCCCCGGAGACCCCCTGTTCAACATCGAAACGTTCGACAAATTCCGCCCCTATGCGAGCCAGAGGAAGACGAAAAAGTAAGCTCTCCTTAAGCTCCGCCTTAACCACAAAACTGAACGGCAACGGCAACGCCGCAATCAGAACCAGACCATCGAGATAGCTCGAATGGTTGGCCACCAAAACCACGGAACCCTCGTGGGGAAGGTTCTCCAGACCCCGCACCACGAGAGGAGTCGCCGAAAGCCGCGCCAAGAGCCGCGCCGACTGCTGCAAAAGCGCCCAACGCCAGCCGAATTTCGGCAGCACGAGAAGCAACATCCAGACCGGAGGAGCCAAGAGCAGAAAAAGGCCCCAGACATAGCCGGCATAAAGATATGATCCTAACGCCTGCAGCCCTCTTAAAATCTGCGGTAGCAAACCCGCCAACGCCACCCGAAACAGCTGCCACCAGACCGCTCTCTGCCCTTTACCCAGACGACCCTCTTCATAGAGGTCGCGGGTGGCTGCGCGCCGGGGCTTGCCGCTTGAGGTTTTGAGAATGGCATGGGGCGGCAGCAGCAAAACATCATCAGGCGGCAATCCCAGAATATCCGTCGTCAGATTGTTGATCTCGCTATGCAGAGAGGAGAGGCGCTCGACCGCCGCCTCCCGGGTTTCAGCCAAGACAATCAGACGCTCGGTCTGCGAACGCCGATCCAGGCTGCCGAAGGCGACTACACAACCCTTTCTGATCCCGGTAATCTTGCCCACCGCCTCCTCTAGCTCATAAGGGTAGATATTCCGGCCGCCCCGAATGATGATATCCTTGACCCGGCTGGTAATATAGACGTCACCGTCGCCGATATATGCGAGATCCCCGGAATCGAGCCATTTCCCCTGAAAAAGCCGTCTATTCTGTTCAGCATTGCGATAATAGCCGCTGGTCACCGAAGGCCCGCTAAAGAGCAGACGCCCCTCTTGGCGTTCACCCTGCTCCCGGCCCTGAGCATCGACAATCCGGATCTGATGGTCTTTCAACGGAAGACCGCAGGCGACAAAACGAAGGGCCTTGGCATCACCGACAGAGGCCGGTTCCGCCCGACCGAAACGCATAAAAGGCTCCCGGGCAATCCGATCAATCGGAACCCTGCGGCCCGGCGGGGGGAAGGCCAGGCCAACCGATGATTCGGCCAGCCCGTAGACCGGAGCCATAACTTCAGAACCAAAACCGTAACACCCGAAACGCTTGCCAAAATTGCGCACGGTCTCCGGACTGACCGGTTCCGCCCCGTTAAAAGCGAGCCGCCAGGAACTTAGATCGAGCCCCTCAATATCCCGGTCATCAATCTTTTTCAAACATAATTCATAGCCGAAATTGGGCGCTGCCGAAAGGGTTCCCCGATGCCGATGCATGGCCCACAACCAACTTTCGGGATGAAGCAGAAAAGAGAGCGGGGACATGATCACCAACTGATAACCGTAATAGAGGCTCCCAAACCAGGCCCCGATCAGACCCATATCATGGTAGAGCGGCAACCAACTGACGAAAACGTCGCTGGAACTCACTTTTATGCGCCCCCCCATTGCGCGCAAATTGGCAAGCAGGTTGGCGTGCGAGAGGACCACCCCTTTGGGATTACCGGTACTGCCTGAGGTGTACTGCAAAAAAGCGGTGTCACCGGGTTTGGCGATATGGGGCACGAAAGGCCCGTCATGCGCGGCGAGTTCGGCCACGGTTACCGAACCCCGCAAGGTTTTGACCTGCGCCTTCAGGAGCCGCGCCAGAGGCAAGACCTCAGGAACCGTAATCAACAACGCGGCTTGAGAGTTTTTCAAGATACCAATATGGCGAGTCAGATGCTCTTCAATCTGCGCCGGTCGGGCTGGGGGATAGAGGGGTACGGGAATTGCGCCAACCAACAGAACACCGAAAAAACTGTAGAAATAGTCCCGACTGGTGGGTAACATGAGGGCGACAGTCCGGCCCACCTCAAGACCTTGGTGTCGCAGACCGCAAGCTACACTTTCAGCCCCCTCCATGAGCGCGCGAAAGGTAATTTTTTCCTGTAGGGCGCCCTCAATGTAGAGGTTGATATGAACATTTTGCGGGTGACTTTGCACGTGCCACGCGAGCACCTCCAGCAAGGTTTCAGCGTGGCCTGCGGCACTTGTAATTTGGTCACTACAAGTCAACTTTTCCAGCATAATACCGCGACTGGCTCCACCGGCATCGGCGGCCAGAAGCGTACGCAAAAGATCTCGCGGGGA
>JAYEMC010000409.1:0-9500 GCA_034717935.1 Pseudomonadota bacterium
GAGTTGTCACATATTCCAGACGTTTTGCCTCGTCCACAACCGATGCAAAATATTTGTTCACGCCAGCGTAAGCGGCAAAATAACCCTCTATATAAGCCTTTGCGGTTTTTCTGTCAATATCAAGCTCCTGGGCCAGCTTATGGGCACCCATACCGTAGATCAAACCAAAGTTGATGGCTTTGGCCTGGCGCCGCATTTCGGGGCTGACCATCATCGGCAAAACCTGAAAAACTTCGGCTGCGGTTCGCGTATGAATATCATCTCCTTTTTTAAAGGCATCAACCAGAGCCGGATCACCGGAGAAATGGGCCAGAACCCGTAATTCAATCTGCGAGTAGTCAGCCGCCAGAATCAGATTCTCTCCAGCCCCGATAAAAGCCTGCCGAATAACCGCGCCGTCAGCCCCGCGAATCGGAATATTCTGCAAATTGGGGTCGGAGGAGGAGAGGCGGCCGGTCGCAGTCACCGCCTGATTGTAAGAGGTATGCACCCGGCCGGTCTCTTTATTAACCAACTTCGGCAAGGCTACCAGATAGGTTGAAATCAATTTTGCCAACGAGCGATACTCAAGAATTTTCGCAGGCATTGGATGCTTTTCAGCCAACTGATGTAAAACCTCAACCGCAGTTGAAGGCCCGGTTTTGGTTTTCTTTAAGACCGGCAGCTGGAGGCGTTCAAAAAGAATCTCGGCCAACTGTTTAGGCGAATTAATATTAAATTCGCCCCCGGCCAGAGCAAAGATATCAGCCGCCTTGACCTGCAAACGTTGTTGATACTCTCCAGTGGTTTTTTTGAGCAGCTCAATATCGAGATAGACCCCGTTCATCTCAACCCGCATTAAAACCTCGATCAAAGGCAGCTCAATTTTAGTAAAAAGATAACCAAGGTCATCATTTTTCAATTTAGGGGCCAATATCCTGGTCAGGAGAAAGGCGAGTTGAGCATCTTCACAAGCGTAGTCAGAGACCTTTTCCGGTCTGATTTTATCCATCGTCACTTGATTGCGACCCGAACCGACCACCTCTTTGAATCCAATCGGGGTATGGCCAAGATATTCCAACGACAATACATCCAAGCCATGCCGATGCCGGGTCGGATTAACCAGATATGATGCCACCATCGAATCAAAAGCGATACCCTCAAGCTCTAAACCGGCCCGTTGCAAAACAATTGCATCGTACTTGATATTCTGGCCCCATTTTTTAATCTTTAGATTGCACAATAGAGGGCGCAAACCCGAGAGCACGACCTCTTTATCAAGCTGCGCCACGGCCCCATCATGACCAACCGGAATGTAGACGGCATCATTTTCCGTCCAGGCCAGGGAGATACCGACAAGCTCGGCGCTCATCGGATCGATAGAGGTGGTCTCGGTATCTAGGGCCAGCCCTTGCACATCGTTAAGCTCTTTAAGCAGTTCGGCAAACTTATCCGGCGTCTCAATCAGCCGATAGCCCTCACGAGTTACGGTTTGCTGAGGACTTAAACGATGACTTAAAGAGTGAAATTCGAGTTCGGCAAAAAGCTCTTTTAAAGCTGAACGATCCGGCTCCCGGCATAAAAGATCATCAAGAGAGAGTCCAACTTCAACATCATCAGAAAGCGTCACCAGACGCCGGGAGAGTTCGGCATCTTCTTTGTGCCGCAACATTTTTTCGCGCCAACCTTTACGCTCGATCTCTGCACTTTTTTGCAAAAGATTTTCCAGATCACCGAACTCAGCCAGGAGTTTAAGTGCCGTCTTAGGCCCAACCCCCGGTACTCCCGGGATATTATCAGCACTGTCGCCGGCCAGGGCGAGGAGGTCGAGCAAGCGCTCCCCGGTGACGCCATGACGTTCGGCTACGGCCTCAAGATCATAACGTTTGTTTTTCATCGTATCAAACATGACAACCCCGTCACCGACCAGGCTCATGAGATCTTTGTCGCCGGAAATAATCAAAACTTCATAACCGGCCTCTTGTCCCCGGCGTGTCAACGTGGCGATAATATCATCAGCTTCAAAACCCTCAACCCCAACTCCGGGCAAACCAAAAGCTTCAAGCAGCCTGGGAACAAAAGGAAATTGTGCGGCCAAATCCGGATCCATCGGCGGCCGTTGCGCTTTATACGCTGGGAAAACCTGGTGCCGCCAGGTTTTCCCAGGCAAATCAAGTGCCGCCGCCACATGTGTCGGCTGAAAATCTTCGAGCACCTTCATCAACATCTGACAAAAACCAAAAAGCGCATTGGTCGGCTGCCCCGCAGTCGTAGTCAAGGGCCTGATCGCATGAAAAGCCCGATAGACCAGAGCGCTGGTATCAATCAGACATAGTAGTTTTGCCATAAAACATCCTTACAATTTTAAGGTTCGGAGCAGTAGAAGTCTACCAGTAAACTGATATCGAGATAGACCATTTTGATAATGCTCCTCCAAACGACCATCGACAACCGTTTGGCTCATGCCTTTCCTTGTTTCTTTTTTCAAGGTTTGTAAGCATGTGCGCTTCCTGCTGTCTGGTTCTCGCCACCATAAACTGACGAATAGACCCCACTGGCAGTATTATCGTCACCTCCACTGACCGATGAATATTGTCCACTGGCATAACCGGAACTGCCGCCACTGATCGAAGAATAATCGCCTGATGTTACATTGTTAATACCGCCGGAAATAGCTGATTTAGCGCCATTAGCATTATTGCCGGAACCACCGCTGACTGAAGAGTAAATGCCGTAGGCACTATTTACAGAACCTCCACTAATCGAAGCATAGTTGCCGTCGGCGATATTGTTATACCCCCCACTGATCGAAGCATAGTTTCCTGTGACATAATTAAAATGACCACCGCTGACGCAGGCATACTTTGCTGAAACATCATTTTCGAACCCCGCAATCAAGCATCCGTAACTGCTGAAATTGTGTTGACCTCCAACGACTAGATTATGGGAACCAGTACGATCATCAGTTGACCCTCGTGACTCGTTGTAGCCAATGACCAGGTTACCTTTACCATTGACGGCGCCATCGGTGTCGCCGGAACCATCAACAATATTGAGGTTGGCACCGGAGAGAGTAACTTCATCTCCATCCCGGGAAAAGTGCTTTAATAAATTTTCAAGTGCTGCAATGCGTGATTCCAGGGCATCGACATAAGTTTTACTGTAATAAAGAGTGCCGTGTGTATGGACACTGTCGGCTTTGCCCGCCAAGCCACTACTAAGCTCTGTGTCTCGAGTTATTAACTCCGTAATCTGGCTTTCCGCAGCAATCCCCTCAATGTCAGAGAAATTGAGAGGGTCGGAGGAATTGGTGGAAGATGGCCAGGTAGCGCGTGTCACACTACCAAGACTAATCGACTGCGTACCCATATCAAGTAGGCCTCCCAATGTAACACCGCTATTGTCGATCACAACAGTTGCTGCGCCCGAGCTAAATAAAACGGCTTCGCGTATGCCCAGAGTGTCGCCGGTCAGATTTTTAGAGGTACCAATCTTTGCCAGACTGAGTCGCGGTATCATAACCTGATTATTGCTTTCGACCTCAGCCCATAAATTATCAGTGGTTATGTCGGCAGCATTTTTTCTAACCGTAACTATACCTTTGTCAAAGGTATAGAGAAACTTCTCTTCGCCTGTGGTAATCTCCTGTTTTTCCTCAAACAGCAGATCTCCGCCGAACTCATCATCATAAACACGCAGGGTCATGTTGATGGTTTGTCCTGCAGTCAATATAGCACCGTTTTCCAGGACTCGTCCTTGAAAACTCAGACTGGCATGAACATAATTTTGGCTAGACAGAGAGACTATAAAACCGGTTGCCATAATAAAAAATACAAATAACAAACGCTTAATTGACATTGACAACTCCTTTTTTATTATAATTTTTTGAGCATAACGCAGATATGGAAAAAAAAGACGTTCTCGGACAGCCTCCTAGGAGCCTGTCCGAGAATAGAAATTTTTTCTCAGATCGAGGCATTTTTTGAAAATAAAGCATACCCCAAGGGCACTTCCTGCGGGGCGCAACATACACCTAGTATTTCGAGCATTATTTTCAAAAAATAACGCTGAGCTGGGGGAAAAGAGCATTCTCGGACGGGCTCCTAGTCAGGCTAGTCTGCTTCCTGATGTTTGTCAAGCGCCCTTTCGGAAGTAAAGATGGCGACACAGTCCAGAAAACTACGAAAAAAAGCACGAAAAAAGGATCATGCACCGAGCACTCCAATAAAAGAAATCATGATGGAGATGCTGAACATACGCATGGTAAGCGCCTGACCGAACAGGGTAAACATAATTCCGGGATCATAATCCGGTTCTCCGGAGGAAATCAGGATTGTGTCCCCGGAATTTACGCAACTTTCTGAGAACAAAAAGGGCGGGATTGTAAATCCCGCCCTTTGGCTAGCAACTATTGTTATAGCGTTTAAAAAAATACTACTCTTGTGGTTTACCAAAAATCTGCTCGTAGAGCGCATCGCCGATCTCTTGGCCTTCACCCACCAATTGACGATATTTGATGAAATCGATCGTATCCTGACCGGTGATTTTTTTCGTATTGAAAGCGTTAAATCCCATGAAAGCTTCGTAGTTCATATTGGCGGCGAGCCAGTGCCGGTTGGGTAACTTGGCTTGATCCCAGAAGAATTTCTTCTTGGCGCGAACCCCGTCAACCGATTTTGTCAAACAGTGCGGCATCAGGTTGGCAAACTTCCAGACAATTTCATCAACCGCTTCATCAAGCAACGAAAGATCGATGGTCGCTGAGCGCACATAATTGCGCGCCTCTTTGGCGGCGGCTCCGGTTTTAAATTCACCATAAACAATTTCGCCGTCATCGATCCATTTATCAGTTTCGATCAGGGGATTACGCACCCATTTTTCGCCATCTTTGATAACCGGTACAACTTTGGTGAGCAGGCCTAAACGTTTCATTTTATAGGCGCTCCACATCTCGCAGGAGACGCAGTTCCACATCGCTTCTTCAATGCCCAGATACCAGGGCAGAAAATCGGTCGATCCGCCATCCGGAGCCGAACCATGCTTCGGCCCGGCCTGACCCAAAATTGCCAGATCGGAAGAGATCGAGAGGTCAGTCGCCATACCGATCTCCTGACCGCCGGCAACCCGCATCCCATTAATCCGACAGATAGTCGGTTTTTTGCAATTTAGAATCGCATCGACCATGCCGTTAAAGAGATCCATATAGTCGCCGTACTCCTGCGGACGCTTGGAGTAATATTCGGCATACTCTTTGGTATTCCCACCAGTACAGAAAGATTTGTCGCCAACGGCAGTAAAGATAGCAGCTACCACTTGACGATCAGCCGAGGCCCGTTGAAAACCGGCAATTACGCCTTTGACCATCTCTGTTGTGTAAGAATTATACTGTTTCGGGTTATTGAGAATAATCCAACCTGTGTAGATCCCTTCAACCACGTTTCCATCAGGGTCGATAACCGGACGTTTCTCATAAATCGTACAGGGAGCATCGCCTTCGCCACCAAAATGGTCATCTTCCCAAAGATAGTGATTTTTGGGTTCGTTTTCTCTTGGAATCCAATCTAAAGACATCTCTTTCTCCTTAAAATAAAATTAATCGAAATCAGGTACCAGAACAATCCGGCGGCTGATCGGTTTGGCATGAACCTCGGCAAAAGCTTCTTTGATCGTGCTCATCGGTCGAGTTTCAAGAAAAGCGTCTATCTCAACCTTGCCACTCTGCACCATTTCGAGAACCGGTGGATAATATTTCGGGTGACACCCCCAAGTCCCGATCATTTCGGCATCAAAGGCCATCAGCTTAGAGATCATGTACTCATGTTTGGCCATCGAAAAACCAACTACAATCAGTTTGCCGACAAAGGAGAGCAGGTCGAGTGCCAATGCCTGTCCCGGCTTACTCCCGGAACACTCAAAGATTTTCCAGCCGTAATTATGCGGCACACCCTGCTCTTTGGAGTAAGCCTTAATGATTCCTTTAATATCTTTACTCGATTTACCGATCGGATTAATCGTCAGGTCAGCCCCATATTTAAGCGCCCGTTCGAGTTTTTCATCATCTATGTCAATCGCTATCACCACCCGAGATCCCATGGCTTTGGCAATCTGCACCATGTAGGTACCAACGCCGCCGCCGGCTCCGGTGACCACGACCAGATCACCATCGGGGAAAAAGGGTTTGTCGAGTTCGGCCCGGATTGCGGCCTGATAGGGAGTGGTGCCGGCATCAGCAACAACGGCGTAGTGTGACAACGGCCGTTTCCCGCGATTTTCGATAACACAGAGACCTGCGGTCGGTACTACAATATGGCTGGAAAACCCGCCGTATATACCGATACTGTTGCCCGGCATCTTCTGTTTCAGGCAGCGGTTACCGCGCCCGGATTTACAGATTTGACACTCATTACAGGGCATCACTGCCGGAATAATCACCTCTTTACCGATCATCTCGGCATCGCCGCCAATAACCGTGCCGCTGATTTCGTGACCTAAGGTCAGAGGCGGCTCACAAACTGTTGGAACGCCGTCGTAAAAGAAACCTAAATCAGTATGACAGACACCGCAACCGGCAATCTTTACACAAACTTCGCCCTTGTTTATGGGCGGCATATCTACTTCAGTCAGTATCATCTCACCCGGTTTGACCATCTGCCAGGTTTTAATTTTTGTCGGAATTTCAGACATTTTATCCTCCTTACTTATTAGTCCAGACCGGTTTGCGTTTCTCAAGGAACGAAGCAAGACCTTCCCGGGCGTCGGTATTGCGCATGCAATCATTAAGATAGGCACCTTCGACGGTTTCGAGGGCGGCGGCAAAAGGTTTGCCGGAAGCCGCTTTCAGAGCTCGCTTGGTTGAACACAGCGCCGAGCCGCTAAGAGCGGTAAAGGTGGCGATGAATCTTTCAACTTCAGCCTCAAAATCGTCAAGGGCAATCACTTTATTAACCAGACCACAGGCCAACGCGGCATCAGCTCGTAAGGCTTCACCACCAAGCACTATCTCGTAAGCTTTTTTGGGACCGACAATCGCCGGCAAAGCGGCTACCGCAATCGGCGGGAAAACCGCCAATTTGATTTCCGGCTGACCGATCTTGATGTTTTCAGCCGCCAAAACCATGTCACAAAAAAGTGCCACCTCACAACCGCCACCGAGTACAGCGCCTTGAACTGCGGCGATAGTTGGAATCTCAAGCCGATCAAGACGGCGAAAAATACCATGAAAAGCTTCGATCATATGCGCAACTTTGTCTTCAGTATGATCAGCAACATCGACTCCGACAGAGAAAGCTTTTTCCCCTGCCGCCTGGATGACCAACACTTTAAGTTCCGGCCCGGCGGCAAGAACACCATCAAGAGCACAATTCATCTCTTCCATGGTGGCGATATCAAGCCAGTTCAGCGGCGGCCGGTTAATCGTCAAGTAAGCCGCCCCGGCTTTTTCTTCATAAGTAATAAATTTATAATCAGACATATTTACTCCTCCATTTTTCAAGGTAATGGCAAAGAAAAATGTTCAGATGCGAGGCGCCCGAAACCTGAGGAATGCGGCGTACATAAAGTACGCCGCAGTGACGAAGGTTTTCGAACAACGAAGCAGGTGGACATTTTTCGACGCCATTAAATATACTGGCCGCCGTCGACCTTAATAACTTCACCGGTAATATGACCGGCGGCATCGGAGGCCAAGAAACCAACCAGGTTAGCAACATCTATGGGTAAACCGGCTTTTTTCAAAACGCCTTCATTAATGGCGATCTGTTTAAACTCATCCGGCATCGCCTCACCCATCTCGGTCAGGATAAAACCAGGAGCCACTGAATTTGCAGTAACCTGATATTTACCCAGATCTTTAGCCGCAGCTTTGGTTAAAGCAATAACCCCGCCTTTAGCCGCCGAATAGTTGCTCTGCCCGAATTTACCGCGCAGACCGTTAATTGAAGTAATCGTAATGAAGCGACCCCATTTCTGTTCGCGAAAGATTGGTGCGCAGGCGCGCATATAGTTGAAGGTACCGGTCAGATCGACGTCGATAACCTTCTGCCACTGCTCGGCCGTCATTTTCCAGATGGTTCCGTCCCAATTCATACCGGCACTGGTTACCAGGATATGAACCGTACCCCACTTCTCTTTCGCTGCCGCGACCAGGGCTTCAGCATCGGCAAGACTCGAAACATCGGCCTGACAGGCCATGGCATCGCTGCCCATCGCTTTGATTTCAGCAACCAAAGCTTCAGCTTGATCCGCGCTCTTATTATAGTTAACCGCAACTTTAGCTCCGAGAGAGCCTAAAAGTTTGGCGATTTCGGCTCCGATTCCCCGGCTACCGCCGGTGACGATAGCTACCTTATCTTTTAAATCAATCATTGTTTTTTCTCCTTGAGGAGGCTGTCTGAGAATAGCAATTTTTTCTCAAATCGAGGCATGTGAAAAAATTACCACAGGCATATGCTTAATATTCCGAGGATAATTTTTTGCGCATAACGAAGAGTTGGGGAAAAAGGGCATTCTCAGATAATCTCCTAGTTTTCACGTTTAAGAATAACTGCCATTGTCGACCCGCCGCCGCCACAGATTGAGGCAACGCCAATCTCTTTATCAAGTCTTCTCAAGGCGTTATAAAGTGAGACCATAATCCGGGCGCCGCTACAACCGGTCGGATGACCCAAAGCGATGGCGCCACCGTTAACATTGAGTTTATCAATATCAAGTTTGAGACGAGCTACATTACCCAAAACCTGAGCGGCAAAGGCTTCATTGATCTCAAAAAGATCCATATCACTCAAACTCATTCCGGCGCGCTGCAACACTTTGGGAATCGCTTCGCCCGGCCCCTCACCCATAAAAGTACCATCGACAGCAGTCTGGCAGAAATCGACCATTGAGAAAAGCGGTTTGACGCCACGGGCGGCCGCCGCTTCCCGGGTCATGGCAACCATCATCGCCGAACCGTCAGTAAGCCCACAAGCATTACCGGCAGTTACTTTGCCGCCATCTTTTTTAAAAGCCGGCCGCAATTTACTCAAACCTTCAGGTGTACTGTTACCTTTGATCGATTCATCAGCGGAAAATTGAAATTCAGGTTTTTTCCGGGTTCCGGGAATCGTCACCGGAATAATTTCATTGTCAAACCAACCATTATCGGCAGCCGCTTGAGCCCGTTGATGGGATCTGGCCGCATATTCATCCATCTCCTGACGAGTAACGCCATATTTTTCCCCGACATTTTCGGCGGTCATGCCCATACTGACTTTGGCAATAGGGTCATAGCTGTCTCCCCAACCATCTTCGAGTTTGCGGTCGCCCATCTTAAAACCGCCAAAACGAGCCCCTTTAAGCATGTAAGGGATCGTACTCATCGACTCCATTCCACCGCACAAAACAACATCAGCCTGCCCCAGAACAATCTGTGAGACCGCCATAGATGCAGCTTTCATCCCGGCCGGGCAAGCCATATTAATGGTAACCCCTGCCGTATGCTCACCACACCCACCTTTCAAGGCAACAGTACGACCCGGATTAAC
>JAYEMC010000410.1:0-1830 GCA_034717935.1 Pseudomonadota bacterium
CGGATGAGGCTGAAGTAATTATTGTTAATACTTGTGCCTTCATTCAGCCGGCGGTTGAGGAAGCGGTCGACACTATTTTGTATCTGGCCGGATTCAAAAAAGAAGGTTATTGCCGTCTTCTGGTGGTGACCGGGTGTCTGCCGCAAAGATACGGAGCCGCAATCGGACAAGAGATCCCCGAAATTGATCTGCTTTTCGGGACGGCTGATTTCCATAAAATACCAACCGCTATCAAGAAGTTTTTGAACAATCCCGTCCCGGATAAAACCAATTATGAAATCGGCCCCTTAAACTACGGCAAACTCCACTCTATCCCTCAACAGATCTCCCCGCCTTTGGCCTATAGCTACCTTAAAATAGCTGAAGGATGTGATAACCGCTGTTCATACTGCATGATTCCGAGCATCAAAGGGCCGCAACAAAGCGTACAGCTTGAAATTTTAGTTGCTCAAGCTCAGCAAATGGTGACGGCCGGGGTTCGGGAGATCAACCTGGTCGCTCAAGATATTACCGCCTACGGTAATGACCTTGCCGAGAACACCCAGCTTAACGATCTACTCAAAGCTTTAATCCGACTCCCTTCACTTGATCGCCTGCGACTGCTCTACGCCTATCCCCACCATATAACGACTGAGTTGGTTGATCTGATAGCCCAAGAGAGCAAAATTTGCAACTATATCGATATCCCGATCCAACACATTAGTGACCCCATCTTAACAGGCATGGGCCGCCATGATCGAACTTTAGATATTCGTCGAACTTTAGAAAACATTAAAAACAGAGTTCCCGACATTTACCTGCGCAGTACGGTGATAGTCGGTTTTCCCGGAGAAAGTGAAGAAGATTTCAAAAAATTGGTTAAATTTATTGAGGAAGGTTTTTTTGATTATCTTGGCGCCTTTGCCTATTGGCCGGAAGAGGGCAGTAGAGCCGCCGGATTCCCCCACCAAATATCGCAAAACTTGAAAGAGGAACGTTTACAGGCTATACTGGATATCCAACAGGGACTTACTGAAAAACGTTTGCAAGCTGAGATTGGCCAAACCAGAAAAGTGTTAATTGAAGGACTCAGTCAGGAGAGTGATCTTCTTCTACAAGGAAGAACTACTTTCCAGGCCCCGGAAATTGATGGTATAACCTATATTACTGAAGGTGACGCCGAACCCGGGACAATCGTCGACGTCAAAATTCACGACTGCCACGAATTTGACCTTTTTGGCCGTATCAAATAACCCAAAGAACCTAATCCAGCTGAACCGGAAACAAAAATATTTTTCCCGGCACAAAAATAGCATACTGAAAATGTCGAAGTTTGCTTATACTGAATCTATAGATTACCTCAAGGCGGTTTTTGCAGGAGATGAATTTCGCCATCAGATAAAAGTGTTGCGTCGGCGAACTGGTGATTGTATCGATTTTCTTGATGGCCGAGGGCAATCATATCAAGGAAGGATTACAACAGTTGACAACCTGAAAAAAGAGTTACAGGTCGAAATTACAAAATCTGAAACTCATCCTCCACCTTTACCCTTGCAACTTCTGGTAGCCATACCCAAAAGCGGTAAACTGGACGCTATTATCCAAAAGGCGGTCGAACTCGGAGTTACGGAATTCACTCCGTTGCTAACATCCAGAACGATTGTGCGTATCGGTTTTGATGATAATAAGATCGAAAAAAAGTGCCGACATTGGCAACGTGTTGCGATTGCCAGCCTCAAACAGTCCGGCAATCCCTATCAGCTGAAAATTAACCGGCCGACAGCCCTGATTGATCTGGAGGAAAACTTTAAAGATAGGAATTGCTCGGTTGACCGAATCGTTTTCCATCCG
>JAYEMC010000411.1:0-9487 GCA_034717935.1 Pseudomonadota bacterium
AGACCACCAGCGCCAAACTGTTAAGGGCTAGAGCCGGAACCTGATAACAGGCCGATTTGCCGCCTCCGGTGGGCAGGACAAGTAGTGAATCATCGTGCTTGAGGACGCAATCTATCGCCTCTTGCTGAAACGGGAGAAAATCTTCATGTCCCCAGTATTGCTTAAGAATCGCAGCTGAATTTTGCACCTTTCTATTGTCCACAGCTTACTGCCCACTGCCTTTTTTAGCCATAGGTAAGGATATTGTAAATGTTGTTCCTTTATTGAGTGTGCTCCGAACCTCAATGCTGCCCTGGTTGGCTTCGATCAGAGCGTGGACAATGGAAAGGCCTAAGCCGGTACCGCTATCTGCTTCCCTGGTCGTAAAAAAGGGATCAAAAATTGATGGCAGGTCTTCCGGGGCGATGCCGCAGCCGGTATCGCTCAGGCTGATCTCCATGCGGCTCTGTTTGTTTGTGGCCCGAATGCCGATCGATCCGTCTTCCGGCATTGCCAGCTGCGCATTTATCAAAAGGTTGATGAGCACCTGGCCGAGTTGTTGCGGGTCGACAAGCGTTGCCGGCAGGTTGTCGGGGGTATTGATCGTGAATTTGATATTGGCGAACCCTTGGCGGTGATTGATCGCTTCAATTGATTGGAGGATAATATTTTTGACACAAACCGATTGGATCCGGGTTTTTTGCGGACGACCATAGGCGAGTAGATCTTTGACGATGCTGGCAATTTTGTCGACTTTACCCAACATCTTGTTATAACGTTTTAGATTTGTCTCCGCATCGTCGCTTTTTTCCGCTTTTGTCTTTAAAATCTGGAGTTGACCCGAAATTACAGTCAGAGGGTTGTTGATTTCATGGGCGGCACCGGTTGCCAGGCGGCCGACTGTGGCCAGGCGGTGGGCGCGGAATAGTTCATATTGAATATTTTCACTCTGGCGGTTAAGTTCGGTGATGATCTCTGACTGTCCGGCGAGATCTTCAGTCAGGTGGCAGCGTTTAATAATATCACTGATACCGGCGGCAAAATGGGAAACGGTATCCAGTAAAACAGTTTTGTTAACGCCGTCACGGGCCAGTCGGCAACAGTCAACAATCAGTTGGCCGTGGATATTGTTATCGATTGTCTGGTTAGTTTGGCAAAGAGGGACCACCAGAATAGAGGGGTGCTCTTTCAACGGAGTAATCCGACTGTTTCTCAATAAGGCATCGGATTTTTTCAGGGTCAGGCGTTTAATTGTGGTCAGGATTTTTGTCTGACGTTCGCTGTCGTGGTTGGTTAGAGAATCTCTCTCTTCGCTAATGAGAGCTTTGTCCGAGGCTAAATCTTTCTCTGAAAACTTCTTATTACCAAATTGTCCGAGCCAGCAGGCGGGGGCGTCTTTGTGTCGGCTGAGGCCGCAAAAAGCGAATCGGCTTTGACAGAGTTTCAGGGTTTGCTCAATAATTTCTTCGAGTATTGTGTTGCGATTGGGGCGGAGTTCCAGTTTCCGGTTAATTGCGGCTAAGCCTTCAAGCAGGCGATTTTTCAGTTCAAGTTCGGCCAGTGTTTTTTCTCGTTCCAGGTTGAGGCGTCCGAGCTCTCGGTTGGCTTTGCGGATGGCGGAGAAATAGAGCTTATTGTCAACCACTTTGAGGCCGCTGCCGAACTCATTTAAGCGATTGTCGGCTGTATGGTAGATATTTAACAAGGACTCGTGATCAAGGCGAAAAAAGATCTTTAAGGATTCAACTGTGCCGGCGTAGGGGGCTGAGGTTGAATAGTTTAGTTCATGATTGATGAAGTAGTTGGAGCCGAGATTGTAGAGGTTGCAGATAGCATCGGCAAAGCGCACCAGTAGCGGTAGTGAAGGGATTTCGTTGCGGATTCCGGGCGTTGGCTGGTGGTGGAGCCAGATCGCATCAACGATGGGAGAGGGGAAGTTCCAGGCTTCGGCCGCCCATTTACCGATTAGGTGGTGCCCAGCTCCTAATATCTCTTTTTCCAGGTTTAGCGGCGGCCATTCCCGTTGGCTGTTGTTGGGCTCTAAAAGTTCTGAAAGGAGTTGGGTTAATGGTTTTTCCAGTCGGTGATATGCTATCAGTTTGCCGATATCATGGAGGAGGCCGGCTATAAAGGCTTCTTCCGGATGGGGATACTTGAGTTTTTTGGCCAGTTCTTCACAAGCATGGGCGCAGGCAACACAGTGCTGCCAGAAGGCGACCATCTCTTGTTCACGCTCTTTGCCTTTGGCGTTAAAAGTATCAAAGATAGTGACGCTCAAGGCCAGGTTGCGAACTTGTTTTTTGCCGAGCAAGGAGATAGCGTGGCTTAAATCTTCGACTTTGGCGGGCAAGGCAAAGGCCGGGGAGTTGATCATTATCAGGATGCGAGCCGTAAGGATTGGATCCTGTTTGATCAAAGTCGCCATCTCTTGAAAATTTATCTGGTCATTGAAGCAGGTGTCGATGATTCGATTGGCCAGCTTCGGCAACGGCGGGATATCTTCAATCCCTCCAAGCTGTTCTATAATACGGTCGTTTCGCAAGTTTTATCTCTCTTTTCAGATTTACAGGGCAGTTACCAAACTATTTGAAACAATAGCAAATAATTCGATAAATATCAAGATTGTTGGTAACTATTTAGCATAAGTAAAAAAGCACCGTATATTGATGCATTTCAGCAAATTCTGGGGACATAACCTGATTCTCCGCAGGAGATCGGGATTGTGTACCCTGAATTTGCGGGTTAGCTGAATAGTTACGATTGTTGTATCATTAAGATAATCGAATGTGGGCATACCTGAGCGGCTGCGGGTTTGGCTTGATAGATTGTGGTCGAATATGTTATTAGTCAGTTTTTGAGGTAATCTTATAACAGTTATATGGTGCTGGAGAGAGCATGGACAGTTGCGAAGGTGAGATATTTGAAGATCTGGGGCGGCGTTTACTGGCGGCTCTGGGAGATCACTCTCGTCTGGTAATTCTGACCCATAATAATCCGGATCCGGATGCCTTTGCTTCGGCTTGTGGTTTGGCGGCCGTGATCAGTTTTCTCGCCCCTGAATGTCGGGTGCAGATCGCTTATGGCGGGATTGTCGGACGTTCCGAGAATCGCACGATGATGCGCTATCTGCCCTATAAGGCAGTCTCTTTCAGCCGGGTGCGGGGGCGTGATAATGTTGCTTATGCCTTGGTTGATACTCAGCCTCGGGCCGGGAACAATGTCTTGCCGGGTGATAAAATTCCAGCCATAGTTATCGACCATCACCCTCAGAAAGGGGCCACCAGGGCACTTTTACGCAAGACCCCGTTTGTAGACATTCGTACCGGTTATGGTTCTTGTACGACAATTGTTACCGAATATCTGCAGTGTTTGGGAGTCTCGATTACAAGCTCTCTGGCGACGGCTCTGGTTTATGGGATCACTTCCGAAACCCAACATTTAGGGCGTGAGGCCAGTCCTCGTGATCGACGGGTTTACAATGACCTGGTGCCTTTGGTTAATATGCGGCGGCTCTCTCAAATTGAGTTCAGCCGACGGCCGCGAGAGCACTTTATCTATATTCGCGAAGCCGTTGATAACGCTTTTGTCTATCGCCAGGTGATTGGTTCCCGATTAGGGCCGGTGGAAAATCCCGATGTGGTCGCCGAAGTCGCTGATTTTCTACTTCTCCATGAGCGTATGAGCTGGTCGATTGTGACCGCTTTCTACGATGACAAGTTGATTATATCGTTACGTGCCGGCAATCATCGGGCTCATGCCGGAAAAGTGGTGCGTGAACTGCTTGAAAAACTTGGCGGTACTGCTGGTGGTCATAATCAAGTGGCCGGTGGTCAACTCGATTGTCAGGGTCGGAGTCGATCCGAGATTGCCGAACTTGATCAGGGTTTGATTATCGATTTTTTGCGTCAGGTGACCGGGGTCGAGAATGTCAAAACGATCAAACCGTTAGTTTCGGCTGAACTCAAAGATCCCTGGACTCAAGGGGATGAGTGAAACCTTGCCGGAAGGTCTTAGTTTGGTCTCACACTTAAACGTAGACGATCAATCCTGTTTTATCTATACTTCCCAAACTCTCCAAACTTCCCAAAATTTTTTAGTAGATGGTTCATTTCCTTGGTCGGAAGTTGTTGAAGATGTGCTGGCCGGTCATGGTCTTGATGAACCTGCAGCGGAAATGGGGCGGGGGGCGATCTTCTTTCTCTCTGGTGGCAAACTGCCCTATCCCATAGTTGTTCGTCAATATCGTCACGGCGGTCTTTTGCGTTTTTTGAGTGGTGCAAGATTTTTCTCCCCGCACCGTTTTATTTCCGAACTTAAGCTCCATACCCAAGTTCAAAGGTTGGGAATCGCCGTTCCCCAAGCACTTGGGGTTATTGTTGTAAAGCCAGGGGCAAAGAGTATTTTTGTCAATGGCTACTATGTGACCCGCCGCTTACAAAAGAGTGTCGGTTTAGCGGAATATCTAGAATCGGTCGGGGCCGCAAATCGTTTACAAATTTCTTATGATATTGGGGCCGGTCTGCGGAAATTGCACGAACACGGGATCTTTTATACCGATCTGCATGTCAAAAATATCCTGGTCGGGCCTCAAGGAGAGATCTGTTTTATAGATTTCGATAAGGCCAAACAAGAGAAAGCCCCACTTCCCGGCAGCCGTCGGCGGGCCAATCTCTATCGTTTTATACGTTCAATTGAGAAATATTGTTGCCGGGGTGGTAAGTTGACGGATAGAGATCGTGCCGCTTTTTTAATTGCTTACGAGCTTGATCCAAAAAAATATGAGAAATTGTTTCGTCAGCTGGGTTTCGGCTTGTTCTGGCGATACTGTTTTTATCGTCTTGGCTGGCGGCTCAATCGGAGTTGATTTTCTGCCAGCGGTCGTGGGGCCAAAACCATTGGGGCGGGCAGGCGCGAATATGTTTTTCGATGAGCAGATTCATCTGTTGGGTGTAATCGGCAACCACTTCGCGGCTGTTGCCGGTGCGCGGGACAAAGATCGGTTCTTCGATGGTGATTTGGTGATGCAGGGGGCGGATCCGGGTGGTGAAGGCCGGGATTATCGGGCTGTCGCTGAGCTTTGCGAGAACTGCTGGAGCGGGGATGGTCGGAACCTGGTGACCGAAAAAAGGTGACCAAATTCTTAATCGGCGGCGCACCCGTTGGTCGACGAGCAGGGCGATGACGCCGCCCTTTTTCAGGTTTCTTACCAGTGCACCGGCACTGCCGCTTTTATCTACAGGGATGAATCCGACCTCTTTGCGGGTTTTTTCGATGGCGGCATAGAGGCGGGGTTTTCCTTTGATCGGTTTGGCCACCGTAGTGATTGGGTTCTGCAAAAAGGTTGAGAGAAAACCGGCCAGTTCCCAGTTGCCGAAATGGGCTGAGGCAATGATTGCACCAGTGCCCTCGTTTTGAGCTTTGAGCAGATGCTCAAGTCCGGTGATGCATAAATTTTCTTTCAGCAAGCGGCGGTAGGCCGGATTTTGCAGAAGGAAAAATTCACAAAGGTTATAACCTAGGTGTTGCGTGATTTCGGCTTCCATTTTTCGCGCTTCAGCTGAATTTGGTTCGAGATGTAAAGCGAGCTCAAGGTTTTTTTCGATAATGCGCCGATGGCCGCGATCAAACGTCAGCCATAAACGGGCAAGTTGATGGCCCAATTTATAGGCGTCAGCCGCCGGTAACAGGTTAAAGAAAGCATCGGCAGCCTTAAAGACGCCAACAGAACCACGATCACTCCAGTCAGCGGGGATTTTTGGTAAGTTCATAATTTTATTTTCTCTTTTCCAATATCCAGCTTACGGCGTTGTCAAGATCTGGGGCGATAAAATCCGGCCTGATTTTGCTTTTGTCGATATTCTCTTTTTCATCCTCGCCATGTCCGGTTTCCACCAGAACTCCCTTGCCCCTCACTCGCAGGGCCAATTCGACATCAATCAGTTTATCTCCAATGACATATGATTTGGCGAGGTCAAGATGGTGCCGGGCTGCGGCTTCATGGAGGAGGCCGGGGGCCGGTTTGCGACAGTTGCAGATTTTTTTATAGGGAGCTATCCCGGCTTCCGGATGGTGGGGGCAAAAGAAAAAATCATCAAGGTGGGCTCCCTCGTGGGCCAGCAATTTCTGGAGGTAGAGGTGAGTTTTATTAACGAAGTTTTCATTGAATTTGCCCCGGGCAATCCCGGATTGATTGGAGACCAGGATGACTGGTATCCGGAGTTGGTTAAGTTTGGCGATGGCTGCCGCCGCCCCGGGCAGAAGCTCAACATCTTGAAGTCGGCTTAAGTAGTTGACCTCTTTGATAATAGTGCCGTCTCGATCAATAAAAACCGCCATCCGGGGTTTGCTCTTGGGGGTGGGAGAATTACTCATGGGTGTGCGGGCTTAATAGCGGCTCGGTTTTGGGACCGGATAAAGGGTTCAAAGAGCTTTAAAAAGGCATCTTCATGGTCGATTTTTAGACCGATTTCAGCAATCCAGAGTTGTTTAAGGAGCTTTGGCCCTTTTTTTTCGGCGAGAGCTTTGAGTTTAACTGCATCCTTGGCCGTGATGATCAGCGGTCGAGATTCGCACATGCGAATCAGCTTTTTGAGATCAGCTTCGCGGTAGTCATAATGATCGTTAAACGAAGCGGTCTCCTCAAGTTGTAACCCAAGGCTGCGGAGTTGGGCAAAAAAATAGTCGTTATTGGCGAGTCCGGAACAGGCGCAGAGCGGCCCCAAGTTCTTGAGCTCACTTAAACTGAGAGAACCACTGCCGGCGGTCGCCGAAAATCGGCGAAAGTGGTAGCTTGAGCAAAATACCTTTTTGGGGGAGATGTAGTTTAACATTTCCGCCGCTTCGTCGTAAAAGTCAGGATGGCGCTGGTCAAATTTGTTAAGAACAACGGCATCAGCCCGCTTGATGGCCTTTAATGGTTCGCGCAAAGATCCGGCCGGGAGCATGTGGCGGTTGCCGAAGAGCCGCTGGCTGTCGATCATCAGCAGGTTGAAATCGCGGCGCAGGCGACGGTGCTGGAAACCATCGTCCATGAGAACCAAGTCGGGGGTCAAATATTTGATTGCAGCTTTAGCTCCACGAATCCGGTCACCGTCGAGAACCAAAGCGGCTTCGGGTATCTGCTGGTGGAGCATTAAGATCTCATCGCCGAGTGCTGCCGCCGCCAAATTGTCAATCGGGGAATTTTTTGTGATGAGTTTGGGATTCTGTTTTTCTTTGCGGCCATAGCCGCGTGAAAGGATGGCAACCTTCAGGTCATGTTTATGAAAATAGTCGGCTAAATAAGCGACCATCGGGGTTTTTCCGGTGCCTCCGGTAGTCAGATTACCGACACAGATAACCGGAATTTCGACCGCTTGGCTTAAAGCCGGAATTAGGTCATAGAGTAAGTTGCGGCCAGCCATAAACATGCCATAGAGCCAGGCCGGGCCAGTAAGTAGGTTCGTAGTGTAATTCAGTATTTTATCCTTTTAACTGTAATCCAGATAACCTTCGATACATAGGTCATCATCAAAATGACGGACAGTTATATCTTTGATCGGTAGCGCCTGGTCAATGGTTTCCGCTCCCTGACCACTGATCATGCCGAGACTTCCACGGCCGCCAATCAGGATCGGGGCGTAGAAAAAACAGACTTTATCGATAATCCGATTGTCCAGGGCTGAGCCGTTGATCTCGGAGCCGCCTTCAATCAGCAGCGACGTAATTCCCTGGGCGGCGAGAGTTTTCATTAATTCTAGAAGATCGATCTGGCCTAAGTTGTTGGTCGGTAGAATCAGGATTTCTTTGACCAGTTTACGGTAGGGGGTTAACTTCTCTTCACTATGTTGATGGGTGACCAGGAGCATTCGTTCGCGACCGTCTGGGCCAAAAACCTGGGAGTCTAAGGGCGTGCGCAACAGCGAGTCGACGATAACCCGGTAAGGACTGCGTGTTTCCTGGCCCGGAAGTCGTGCGGTTAATTTGGGGTTGTCTTTTAGTAGGGTGCCGATACCGACTAAGATAGCATCATGTGCGGCTCTAAGCTGATGGACATAGTGGCGCGATTTTTCGTTTGTAATCCACTGTGAGTGGCCGCTGTGGGTAGCGATCCGGCCATCGAGACTGGCGGCGGTTTTAAGCGTAACAAAGGGGAGTCCGGTGGTAATATATTTATTCCAGGCTTCATTAAGACGGCAACACTCCGGGCCCAGTAAACCAATTTCGACTTTGATACCGGCTTGCTTAAGGCGGTTGGCGCCCCGGCCTTCGACCAGTGGGTTGGGGTCAGTAGTGCCGATGACCACCCGACGAATTCCGGCGCGGATGATCGTTTCCGTGCAGGGTGGGGTTTTGCCTTGGTGATTGCAGGGTTCCAGCGTGACATAGAGTTCGGCGTTTAAGGCCCGCTCGCCGGCATCACGCAAAGCAAAAATTTCAGCGTGAGGTTCGCCGGCTCGGGGATGAAAACCGCGGCCGACGATTTTGCCGTTGGCGACAACTACAGCTCCAACCATCGGATTTGGCGCTGTCAGTCCCAGAGCTTTACGGGCAAGCCCTAAAGCCTCCTGCATAAAACCGGTATCTGATATTGTGAAATTACTCATTACGAAGGCTCTCCGGGGCTCTGCTTGAGCAGACCCTGAAGTTCCTGCATAAATTCATTGATATCCTTAAACTGTCGATAAACCGAGGCAAAACGGATGTAGGCGACATCATCAAGCTCTTTTAAATTGGCCATAATGTGTTCGCCGATAAAAGCTACCGGAACCTCCTTTTCACCGTTTTCGCGCAACACCTGTTCAAGGTCGTTAACTAACTCCTCGATCTGTTCTAAACTGACAGGCCTTTTTTCGCACGCCTTGCGCACCCCGTTTTCAACTTTGTAGCGGTCGTAGGGGGCTCGGCTTTGATCACGTTTGATAACCAGTGGCAAGTTGATCTCAACCCGTTCAAACGTGGTGAAACGTTTGTTGCAGGAGAGACACTCCCGGCGGCGCCGGATCGCACTCTGATCTTTAGCAATTCGGGAGTCGATTACTTTATCTTAGGGAAAGCCGCAAAAAGGACACTTCATATAACGACTACCTTGAGACCTGCTTCTTCGAGCATTTCGGCCGCCAGCTCATCGGGATAGGAGTCGCCGATAATGATTTTTTTAAGACCGGCATTGATAATCATCTTGGCACAGATAATACAGGGCTGGTTGGTGCAGTAGATTTCGCCCGATTCGATGGAAACTCCGTGGTAGGCGGCTTGGATAATGGCATTTTGCTCGGCGTGCAGACCGCGGCAAAGTTCATGGCGCTGGCCCGAAGGAATTTTGAGCTCATCGCGCAGGCAACCTCGTTCGAGACAGTGGCGAATCCCGGTCGGAGTACCGTTGTAGCCGGTTGAGAGGATGCGATTTTCCTTGACAATAAGAGCCCCGACCCGGCGTCTAATACAAGTTGAACGACTGGAGACCAGTTGTGCAAGATCCATAAAATAGGTTTGCCAGTCGGGCCGCTGCGAGGTTGGTGCCGACATT
>JAYEMC010000412.1:0-1825 GCA_034717935.1 Pseudomonadota bacterium
AACCGCTGCTTTTTCTGGTGTTTGCGGGCGGGCTGATACTCTTGTCCCGACATTTCAACCTTGCGGCCCTGCTCAATGAAGAAGCTTTGCGCACGCTTTTAGATAAGGCCGGAGTCTGGGCCCCCTTTTTCTTTGTCCTTTTTTATGCTCTGGCGCCGGTTCTCTTTCTCCCGGGGTTGCCCATAACCCTGGCTGCGGGGCTCCTTTTCGGCCCGGTCTGGGGGGTCGTCTACGCGATTGTCGGAGCCACTATCGGAGCAACTTTTTCCTTTTTACTGGCCCGCTATTTTCTCCGCGACTGGGTCAAGGCAAAGCTTGCCGGCACCCGTTTTGCCAACCTTTATGAAACCTCAGCCGCCCAAGGCTGGAAACTGGTAGCCTTTACCCGCCTGGTTCCCCTGTTTCCTTTCAACCTGCTTAACTATGCTTTCGGCATCACTGCGATCAGACTGCCGGTCTATATAATCGTCTCTTTTTTTTGTATGCTGCCCGCCTGCATCGCCTATGTGGTTTTTGGCAGTTCTCTGTTTGATCTGCTTCAGGGACAAATTTCTCCGGCATTTCTTATCGGGGTATTTTTGATAATCGGGCTGAATGTGGGAGTCCTGACCTACAAGAAAAAACGGTAAAAAGCTTAATTTTATGAAAACAATTTACGTAAATCTCAAGATGAGTGAGAGCTTGGCTTTGATTATCTTTTTATCAATCTGTCTCCTGCCGGTCTCAGCTCGGGCGGAAGAAAATCCTAAACTTTGGTCGGCCGAAAAACTCCAGGCCCGACTGGCTGAACCCAATCTGGTTGTCGTCGATACGCGCAATGCCCTGAGTTATCGCAAAAGTCATATCAAGGGGGCAATTCATCTCGATACCGGTTGCAGTGGGCCTCTGGTGCATCAGGTTGGCGAGGTTCCCTGCTCTCTGCGCCAACCGGATGAACTTATCGCTGAATTGAAAAAAAATGGCATCTGTCCGGATCGTAACATCGTTGTTTATGGTGACCATAACTCCTGGGGGGCGGAAGGGCGTCTTTTCTGGATTCTGGAAAAACTGGGCTTTACAAAACTTGCCCTCCTCGATGGCGGCTATGATCGCTGGCGACACCAATCAGGTTCGACCGGGGCTCTCTTTGCCAACCACAAAGAGCCCTGCCCGGCTTCGGCCATGAACCATCTGTCCGCTGCCGGACTGAAACAGGCAAATCTTAACGCCTCAACTCTCTGGCCCCTTTACCAGAAGGGCAACCTCATCTTTCTCGACGTCCGAACCAAAGCTGAATTTGACGGGGTGATACTCTATCGCGAACAACGCGGCGGTCATCTGCCTGAGGCTCTGCATCTCGACTGGGAAACTTTATGGAACGACGATTATACACTAAAATCACGGGCCGAACTCCTTACCCTGTTGACTGAAATCGGCCTGCCGCAGCCGGAGCAGTCCGAAAAAAAACTGATCGTACCCTACTGTACCGGAGGTATCCGCTCCGGCTTTGCCTGGTTTGTTTTGCGCCGGCTCGGTTATCCCGCAGTTGAAAATTACGACAACGGCTTCTGGGAATGGGCCTCAACGCCTGAGTTGCCGGTTCACCAACGATAATTTAGCAATCAACCAAGCGCCAAGCTATTCATTAAGGCGTTATCAATCTCGTCCATATAATCGGTTGAAAGTGTACCTGCTTTCGGCGTTATCAACCTTTTTTTATCAATAGTTCTAATTTGTGACAAATTAACAATTGAATCCTTTTTAAGGGCATCCCCTTTTTTGAGTGCAACGCATATTGGATAGGAGGCTTTTTTTACTGAGTACTCAGTAATTATGGCAACAATGG